>JAFZGE010000086.1 GCA_017555545.1 Alistipes sp. | reverse complement strand
GAAAATATAAACAATAACTATCATATGAGCACCGATCAGGAAAAAGTAATGAAACACGAGGAGGAGTATTCAGCGTCGAATATCCAAGTCCTCGAGGGTTTGGAGGCTGTGCGTAAGCGCCCCGCGATGTACATCGGCGATATCGGCGAGAAGGGTCTACACCACCTTGTTTATGAGGTTGTGGACAACTCTATCGACGAGGCGTTGGCAGGCTACTGTACCGACATCTATGTGACCATCAACGAGGACAACTCTATCTCAGTACGCGACAACGGTCGTGGTATCCCCACCGACTGGCACGAGAAGGAGGGCAAATCAGCCCTCGAAGTTGTACTCACCGTGCTCCACGCGGGTGGTAAGTTCGACAAGGGCAGCTATAAGGTTTCGGGCGGTCTCCATGGTGTGGGTGTATCGTGCGTGAATGCGCTCTCGACACTCCTCATCGCAGAGATCCACCGTGGCGGCAAGATATACAAGCAGACATACTCTAAGGGTACACCCACATCCAAGGTGGAGATTGTTGGCGACTGCGAGGACCGCGGTACTACAATCACCTTCAAGCCCGATGCAGAGATCTTCTCGCTCACTCAGGAGTACAAATACGCAATCCTTGCCAACCGTCTCCGCGAGCTCGCATTCCTCAACAAGGGCATCCACCTCACACTCACCGACCACCGCGTAAAGGATGAGGAGGGCAACTCGCTCTCTGACCACTTCTACTCGGAGCATGGTCTCTCGGAGTTTGTCGAGTACCTCGATGCTACACGCGGCCAGAAGATTATCGAGAACATCATCTACCTCGACACCGAGGAGAGTGGCGTTCCCGTGGAGGTGGCTATGCAGTACAACGACTCATACTCTGAGAACGTACACTCTTACGTCAACAACATCAACACCATAGAGGGTGGTACGCACCTCACAGGCTTCCGCTCAGCCCTCACACGTACACTTAAGAAGTATGCCGAGGAGAGTGGCATGCTCGCGAAGCTCAAGTTCGACATCAACGGCGACGACTTCCGCGAGGGTCTCACAGCCGTGGTATCGGTGAAGGTTGCAGAGCCTCAGTTCGAGGGTCAGACCAAGACAAAACTCGGTAACGACGATGTTGCAGGTGCTGTGAACCGCGCCATGTCTGCGGCGTTGAGCAACTACCTCGAGGAGAACCCCAAGGATGCTAAGGCTATCGTACAGAAGGTAATCCTCGCTGCTCAGGCACGCCACGCAGCACGCAACGCTCGTGAGGCCGTACAGCGCAAGACAGTATTGTCGGGTGCTGGTCTTCCAGGCAAGCTCGCAGACTGCACAAGCCGCGACCGCTCTATCGCCGAGATCTTCTTCGTCGAGGGTGACTCTGCGGGTGGTACAGCAAAGCAGGGCCGCGACCGTAACTTCCAGGCCATCATGCCCTTGCGTGGTAAGATTTTGAACGTCGAGAAGGCTCAGGAGCACCGCATGTGGGAGAACGAGGAGATCAAAAATATGTTTACCGCACTCGGTGTATCTATCGGTACTGCGGAGGACAGCAAGGCGTTGAACCTCGAGAAGCTCCGCTACGACAAGATTATCATCATGACCGATGCCGATGTCGATGGCTCGCACATCGCAACCCTCATGCTTACATTCTTCTTCCGCAAGATGAAGGCACTCATCGAGAATGGTCACATCTACATCGCCACACCTCCCCTCTACCTTGTTAAGAAGGGCAAGCAGGAGCGTTACTGCTGGACAGATAAGGAGCGCGATGAGATCACCGCAGAGTTTGGCGCAAAGGGCACACACATCCAGCGCTATAAGGGTCTTGGTGAGATGAACGCACAGCAGTTGTGGGACACTACGATGAACCCCGAGACACGTATCTTGCGTCAGGTGACCGTGGAGAATGCCGCAGAGGCAGACCACATCTTCTCAATGCTTATGGGCGATGAGGTACCCCCACGCCGCGAGTTTATCGAGAAGAATGCGCACTATGCTAACATCGACGCTTAAAGAAGCCGTCTAACAAGGCTACTTTGTCGTTGTTGCTTGCTCTCAAAATGCTCATTTACGCTAAGTAAACTCCGCTTTTTCGAGCTTCGCACGCCTAAAATTAGCTCTTGTTATACAACTTCTTAACCTAATATATAATGAATGGGGTTATGCCAAACGGTGTGACCCCTTTTATAAATAACACATACCATGAAAGTAACAGTTATAGGTGTTGCTGGCGGCACAGGCTCTGGCAAATCGACACTCGTAAAGCGCCTACAGGAGGCATTCCGCAACGATGACGTAGCAACACTATGCCACGACTTCTACTATAAGGCACACCCCGAACTCACGTACGAGGAGCGCACAAAGCTCAACTACGACCACCCCGCAGCATTCGACACCGATATGCTTGTGGAGCACATCCGCACGCTCAAGTCTAACGTGCCCATCGAGCACCCCGTATACTCGTTCGTGGACCACAACCGCACCGACGAGCGCGTATTGGTAAAGCCCTCGCGTGTGATTATCGTCGACGGCATCCTCATCTTCGAGAATAAGGAGTTGCGCGACCTGATGGATATCAAGGTCTTCGTGGACACTGATGCCGACCTACGCCTTGCACGCCGCATCTTGCGCGATGTATGCGACCGAGGCCGCACCATGCAGTCGGTAATCGACCAGTACACAACAACTGTCAAGCCCATGCACGAGGAGTTCGTTGAGCCCTCAAAGAAGCACGCCGATGTCATCATCCCTGAGGGCGGCTTCAACTCTGTTGCCGTGGGCATGCTTATTGAGAACATCCGCTCGCTCATCAGTAAGGAGTAGGCACGGCTGGCCCAATACGCTGTCATTCTGAACGCTCGCTCTGTCATTCTGAACGCAGTGAAGAATCTCCTCGAAGCCGACAAGCGACAACCCGCGTTGAGAGTGTGTAGCCAGCGAGGAGATGCTTCGACTTCGCTCAGCATGACATAGCATAGAGCCAACACGATGACACCATACGCCGTCATTGCGAGGCTTGGAACAAGCCGTGGCAATCTCTCACGCTCAGCACGACACAACAACTAACAACTTAACTACATGGACTTTAGGTTAGTCGCAGGATACGAGCCTACGGGAGACCAGCCCGAGGCGATAGAGCAGATGGTGCAGTCGATAACCCAAGAGGGTAATCACGGCACCACCCTCCTCGGTGTGACAGGCTCTGGCAAGACCTTCACCGTGGCAAATGTCATAGCGCGACTAAACCGCCCAACGCTTGTCATAAGCCACAACAAGACCCTCGCGGCACAGCTATACCAAGAGTTCAAGAACTTCTTCCCCGAGAATGCCGTGGAGTACTTCGTATCCTACTACGACTACTTCCAGCCCGAGGCATATATACCCTCCACCGACACATATATCGAGAAAGACCTCGCCATAAACGATGAGATTGAGCAGATGCGACTCAAGACCGTGGCCACGCTACTATCAGGTCGCCGCGATGTCATCGTAGTGTCGAGCGTATCGTGCATATATGGTTGCGGCAACCCCGAGGCATTCCATAGCGCCGCCATAGAGCTCAAGGTGGGCGACAGACACAACCGCAACGACCTGCTCATCAGGCTTGTAGACGCACTCTACACCCGCACGGAGCTCGCATTGCAGCCCTCAACATTCCGTGTTACGGGCGAGACCATAGACATCATGGCGTCGTTTGGCGAGTTTGGCAACCAGTGCTTCCGCATCATGTTCTTCGACCGCGAGATTGAGGCGATATACAGCATCGACCCCGAGACGGGACAGAAGCTGTCATCGTTGGATAGCGTGACCATCTACCCCTCGAACCTCTTTGTCACCACACGCGACCACATCAACCGCGTTGTGGAGGAGATACGCGAGGACCTAACGAAGCAAGTCGCCTTCTTCGAGCGCGAGGGCAGAGAGCTTGAGGCACAGCGCATTAAGCAGCGCGTGGAGTACGACATAGAGATGATTAACGAGCTCGGCTACTGCTCGGGCATCGAGAACTACTCACGATATATGGACGGCAGAGCACCTGGCTCACGCCCCTTCTGCCTCATAGACTATTTCCCCAAGGACTTCATCACCGTAATCGATGAGAGCCACGTCACCGTGCCCCAGGTGCGCGGTATGTTTGGTGGCGACCGCTCGCGTAAGGAGAACCTCGTGGAATACGGCTTCCGCCTACCCGCGGCGCTGGACAACCGACCCCTCAAGTTTGAGGAGTTCGAGCGACTTGTTCCACAGTCTATATATGTGAGCGCCACACCCGCAGACTACGAAATTGCAGACAGCGAGGGCGAGATTGTGGAGCAGCTCATACGCCCCACACACATCGTCGACCCACCACTACGACTACGACCCTCGGAGCACCAGATAGATGACCTCTTGGATGACATCAACCGCGTGGTACACCGTGGCGAGAAGGTCATCGTAACGACAATATCGAAGCGCTCAGCCGAGGATATGTCGGGGTATCTCGACCGCATCGGCATCCGCAACCGCTATATACACTCCGACATCGAGACCCTAAACCGCATACAGATCCTCGAAGATATGCGCGAGGATAGAATAGACGTCATCGTGGGTGTCAACCTTCTGCGTGAGGGTATCGACCTCCCCGAGGTGAGCCTTGTGGCCATCATCGACGCCGACAAGGAGGGCTTCCTGCGCAATGTTAGAGCTATTACGCAGATTGCAGGACGTGCCGCACGCCACACAAACGGTCAGGTTAACCTATACGGCGATAGGCTCACGGGCACGCTCCGCACATCTATCATCGAGAGCAACCGCCGCCGCGCCAAGCAGATAGCCTACAACCTCGAGCATGGCGTACTACCCCGCCGCGCCAAGAAGAGCGGCACGGGCAGCGCACTACTCACCGAGCGCACAACAACCGAGGAGAACCTCGAGGCAACGCTCTACAACGCATCAAACATCGTCTCTAACGGCGTCGCCGAGCCTACGGATAACTATTCCGCAGAGCAACCGCTCAACGCACTACAGGGCTCGCTAGAGAGCCTTATCGAGGAGTCTCGCAAGGCAATGGAGGAGGCAGCAAAAAGTCTTGACTTTGTAGCAGCGGCGAAGCATCGTGACCGCATGCGCGAACTCCAGAAGCTCGCGGAAGAGAACAAATAGCCCCCCACTCCAACGTCATTGCGAGGCGTTAGCCGTGGCACGTCATTGCAGATAAGGGATCTAAAAGGGTCAAAGGGGCCACCCCTTTCGAACCCTTCTAACCCTTTCGAACCCTTCTAACCCTTTAGAACCCTTCCAACCCTTCTAACCCTTCTAACCCTTTAGAACCCTCGTCATTGCGAGGAGGGCTATGCCCGACGTGGCAATCTATCAGAGATAATTGTAGATTCCCACGGTCGCTTACGCTCCCTCGGAATGACGTTGTTTTTTAAGAGACATAAGGGACAAAAGTGACAAAAGAGACTTAAGCGATGGCTCGGACCTTTCGCTCGTACCTTTCTGTTGATAGTAACTTCCCTTATGTCTCTTATGTCTCTTTAGTCCCTTACGTCCCTATCACAAGAAATCACATCTATCACACTTCCCCACCCCCTGTGACAAGTGTGACATTGTGACATTTGTGACGACCATTTCCCCTCTACTTCCCCGAAATTCCTTCGCAAACAAGCGCTATATTTATGCATCATATGCGCATATTATTCCAAAAGAATGAATATAGCATCTACGCGCTACAAACGCCAGACAGTTACCATAAATCCCCAACCAAACATACACTCAAACAAAAAGGTGCAGACCGCAATGGCCTACACCTTTAATTATATTATCCCATCGACTCACATAATAGCGTCAGCCTGGAGCCAACACAAGCCCCCGCCAACAGCCTAAAGTTCCGTGAAGCTCTCGAAGGTACGATCTGCGTAGAGAACGATCACGCGCGACACCTTTTTACCCTCGCTGCGTGGGGTAGAGAAAATAGGAGAAAAATCATTTTTGTCGAAATTTTGAGGCTCCGAGATCTCCATATTCTGAGGCGCGTCGAATGGTAGCGACGGAGAAGAGGGTGCGATATTCTCGAATGTTTCGCGCTGAGGAGTGGTGTGAGACTGCTCGCCACGGAAGACAACCTCGCTGTCGAGAAGCAACCAATCTGGGTTCAGATCGGGGAACGCCTTTAGGATTTTGACCACCAAATCGAAGCTCGGCTTGTTGCGACCCGATAGAATATGCGACAATCCAGAGGGCTGTATTTCGAGTAGGCGAGCGAGCGAAGTGGCTGTGAGACCCTTATTTTTTAGCAAAAACTCCAATTTCTCCTTCATAATCTGTAATTTTTACAAAGGTAAGAAAATTATCGTTGTAAAGCAAATTTTTCTTACAAAAGTAAACTATTCAAAAATGTTAATAACTTTCACATTTGTAATTTACGCAATTATGTAAATATCAATAATTCAACCGACCTCAATGAATTATTATATAATAGGCGTAAATCACTACTATTTGCGTAGTTACGCGTACAAGACACGATTTATAGCCAGTATTTAGCGAAATAGGGCATTTAGACGCAAATAGACTATATAGCGTAGTAGGTAAAGTTTCGTAATCGCTTGTTTTCAAGCAGTTAGAAATTAATATCAAGTCTTTTAACAGTAGCCTAAATAGCGTATATAGAGTGGTTCAATGGAGTTCAATGATAATTGACATATGTAACAATAAACAGTTATTAACAGTCCTGTTTGCGGTTACTTTTGTAAATACAGCTATAACAATACAAATGTAATCATTTTACATTTGTAATTACATCTGTAAACAATTAACAAATTTACAACGGTAAAGTGCGAAATAAGTGCGAAAATGAGGGACTGTTGATTACGTCGATAGATTATGTTAAATAAAAAGAAAGGGCACTATGTTAATAACATAGCACCCTACTATTAGTCAATAACTTACAAGTTATTAACACTCCTATTTTACTGCAAAGACTTAGCGATTTCGAGGAACTCTTCTGTTGATAACTCTAGCTTCTTAGCACCGAAATCTACATCCTTTTCGGTGTTCATTGGCACCAAATGGATGTGTGCATGGGGTACTTCGAGGCCTAAAACCACCGTTGCAACCTTTTTACATTGTGTAGTTGCCTGAATTTTCTTCGCAATCTGTTTCGCGAAAACGATCATCTCAGCCAACTCATCATCCTCAAGGTCGTAGAAGTAGTCAACCTCGCGCTTGGGAATAACCAAAGTGTGTCCCTTTGCCAGGGGAGCGATGTCGAGGAACGCATAGAAGCGCTCGTTCTCGGCAACCTTGTAGCTGGGGATTTCGCCCGCTACAATTCGTGAAAAAATTGTCGCCATAGTTAAGTATGAAAATTAGTATAAAATTGTTACTTTTTTCCGTCGTGATATTTTGTATCTCGCGCCACCCTATTCTTGTTCTCCACACCACATTCCGTGTTTGGCATCTGTGCTCCTTAGCGCAACATCGAGACTACCCTACACAACACCACTCGGAGCATCAGGTATTAAGCAATCGCTTTACCCTATCGACGCCCTTAATGTGGCGGATGTTATCCAACAGCGCATTGAGGCTTACGATGTCCTGAACATAGAGGCTTATCGTACCCTCGAAGATGCCGTCGTGCGAATGGATGTTCATCGCACGCATATTTATGCTGAAGTCGGTTGTTATAAGTCGCGTTAAATCGAGCAACACTCCAGGGCGGTCGACGCCACTGAGCTCAACAGTAGCCAGATACGACACCGCCTTCTGCTGCGACCACTTTATCTCCTCCTTCACGATGTTCTCGCCCGACTGCGCAGCGAGGCGAATAAGCGTGTCGCAGGTCGACTTGTGCACCACGATAACGCCACTCTTGGGATCGCGATAGCCCACGACATTGTCGCCAGGGATGGGCTCGCAACACTCCGCCATCACAAACTCCGGTGCATCGCTCCTGCTCACATCGGGGAGCGTGTCATCGAGCGTCGCAGAGTCATCCTCAAAGTCGATATCATCCACATCATCGCTCTGCGCCTCCCCCTCCATGCCAGGGATGAGGAGCTTCCAGAACTTCAAAATCTTGCGCGATGAGTTCTCCTTGAGCAGTTTGTCGAGGTTGTCGAGACTGATGATTCCAGCGCCAATCTTGCTGTATAGTTCATCCTTATTTCGGCACTCGTACGCGGGCATCAGTTTTCTAAGGACACGGCCACTCAAGAGCACATTATGCTCCTCGAGGCGTGTACGCAGCAGCTCCATACCATAGTTTATATTATCCTCGCGCTCACGCTTCAGATGGTCCTGAATTGCCTGGCGCGCCTTGCTCGTAATAACGGCATCGAGCCACTCGGCCTTTGGGTGTGCATTCTCCGCAGTGATAACCTCCACCTGGTCGCCACTATTGAGCAGCGTCGTCACGGGCATTATACGGTGGTTGATCTTTGCACCGATGGCGTGGTCACCAATCTTTGTGTGAATCTCGTAGGCAAAGTCGAGCACCGAAGCACCATAGGGCAGCGACTGAGGCTCACCCTTTGGCGTGAATACCACGATGTCGCTCTTGTATAGCGAGAGCTTGAAGTTGTCGAGGAACTCCAGAGCATTCTCCGCAGGGCTGTTCAGTGCATCGCGCACCCTCTTTAGCCAGCGATCGAGGCCATCCTCCTCCTGCGTTATCGAGGCGTGCTTATACTTCCAATGTGCCGCGAAGCCACGCTCCGCAATGTCGTTCATGCGCTCTGTGCGCACCTGCACCTCGACCCATGTGCCCTCGGGCCCCATTACGGTGGAGTGTAGCGCCTCGTAGCCGTTCGACTTGGGGATGCTTATCCAGTCGCGCAAGCGGTCGGGCTTGGGCGTGTAGATGTCCGTTACGCACGAATATATCTGCCAGCATTGCGTCTTCTCCGATGGGAAGGGCAACGCCTTAAACACGATGCGTATGGCGAAGAGGTCATATACCTCCTCGAAGGGTATCTCCTTGCGTCGCATCTTGTTCCAGATGGAGTAGATGCTCTTCACGCGCGCCGATATCTCGTACTGGAACTTATTGCGGTCGAGCACCTCACGTATGGGGGCTATGAAGCGTGCGATATACTCCTCGCGCTCGGTCTTCGTGGCGTCAATCTTGCGACGTATCTCCTCATACTCCTCGGGGAAGCGATACTTCATGCACAAGTCCTCAAGTTCGGTCTTTATGGCGTGCAGACCGAGGCGGTATGCCAGGGGTACGAAGAGGTATATTGTCTCGCTCGTAATCTTTATCTGCTTATTGCGGGGCATAGCACCCAGCGTGCGCATGTTGTGTAGGCGGTCAGCAATCTTGATGATGATTACGCGCACATCATCCGAGAGCGTAAGCAACACCTTGCGGAAGTACTCCGCCTGCTCTGTGGTGTCGTTCTTGTAGACTCCCGCCATCTTCGTAAGTCCGTCGACCATCGATGCAATCTTGGGCGTGAAGATGCGCGATATGTCCTCCACGGTATACTCCGTGTCTTCGACCACGTCATGCAGCAGCGCCGCTACCACCGACTTCTTGCCGAGGCCTATCTCCCTCACAGCGATTATCGCCACCTCAATCGGGTGGATGATGTATGGCTCACCCGAGCGGCGACGCACACCCTTATGCGCCTCCTTAGCCAGCAAGAAGGCACGCTTGACAAATAGCCAGTCGTCCTCCCTCTTGCACACCTTCGCCTTGCGGCACTCATCCTGCAGCTCTTGCCACTTCTCCTCAATGAGTATTTCATCCTCGGGTGTATACTTCATAGTTCGCTGTTTTGTATATATGCCAAAGCACGACTACCCTATTATTGGGAGTCGTGTTTGGGTTTTAGTTACTATTTTCCTTTTCCTATAAGTTGGATAACAAGAGCTGATTTTAGGCTTGCGACGGCTGTGAAACCGCAGCATACTAGACGTATGTGAGGATTTCACAGACTAGCGTAACGACAAAGCAGCCTTGTTTGCCAACTTATGCTATCTGCCAGAGTTCTCACTCATAGCTTCGCGCACTCGCAACTCAATCTCCTCCATGAGCAATGGATCATTCTTGAGTGCCTCCTTCACAGAGTCGCGACCCTGACCAATCTTCTTGTCACCATACGAGAACCACGAGCCAGACTTCTTGATGATCTCATAGTCTACGCCAAGGTCGATGATCTCGCCCATCTTTGAGATGCCCTCGCCGAACATGATGTCGAACTCCGCCTTCTTGAATGGAGGTGCCACCTTGTTCTTTACCACCTTAACCTTGGTGCGTGTGCCGAGCTGCTCCTCTCCATCCTTAATCACCGAAGCACGGCGGATGTCGATACGCACGCTGGCGTAGAACTTAAGGGCATTACCACCCGTTGTAGTCTCGGGATTACCATATACCACGCCAATCTTGTCGCGAAGCTGGTTGATAAAGATACAAACGGTCTTAGTCTTCGAGATTGATGCCGTGAGCTTACGCAATGCCTGAGACATGAGACGTGCCTGAAGACCCATCTTCGAGTCACCCATGTCGCCCTCAATCTCCGCCTTGGGCGTTAGCGCCGCCACAGAGTCGATGACGATGATATCGATGGCACTTGAGCGAATCAACGAGTCTGCAATCTCCAACGCCTGCTCACCATTGTCGGGCTGCGATACGAGAAGGTTGTCCACGTCTACGCCCAACTTCTGCGCGTAGTAGCTGTCGAAGGCGTGCTCCGCGTCGATGAATGCCGCGATACCACCCGCCTTCTGTGCCTCGGCGATAGCGTGAATTGCGAGCGTTGTCTTACCTGATGACTCAGGGCCAAAGATCTCGATTACACGACCCTTGGGGTAGCCACCCACGCCCAACGCCATATCAAGGGTGATAGAGCCCGTAGGAATCACGGGGACATCTGCCACAGTCTCGCTCGACATGCGCATAATAGAACCCTTGCCGAAGTCCTTCTCAATCTTATCCATTACTGCCGACAACACCTTCAACTTGTCAGCACTAACCTGTACTTTCTCTGCCATAATCTTATATGTATTTTACGTTTCTTCCTTGTCTACTGCTTATCCAAAAGCTTCACTATCTGACCGTATGAGTCCTTGGTGTCTACCTTCTCTATGATGTGCGTCACGCGTGCCTCAGCATCCAAGAGGAGCGTTGTGCGTACGATGCCCATATACTCCTTGCCACACATCTTCTTGAGTTGCCATACGCCCACCGCCTCCGAGAGTGAGTGGTCCGTATCTGCCAGGAGCGTGAAGTTTAGCTCGTGCTTGGTGCAGAAGTTCTGGTGCGACTTGACGGAGTCGGGACTCACGCCAACAATCTTGTAGCCACGCGCCTTAAGTTCCTCCTTGGCATCGCGTAGGCTCTTCGCCTCGAGCGTGCATCCCGAGGTGTTGTCCTTGGGATAGAAGTATAGCACTGTGGGCGAGCCCTGCAACTCGTTGAGCGTAAAGCTCTCACCACTCTGTGTAACGCTCTTGAAATCGGGGATTAGGTCACCTACCTTTATATTTATCTTGCTCATAGTAATATGCTTTGATTGTTATTTTTCTTTTCACACTCAAAGTTACTATTTTTTTCTGTAACCGAGAAATATAGCCACTAATTTTTATTTATAATATTATAGGTTTTGGCTATATGCATATCCTATGCCTCACGTGTTATGTGCACCTGTGCGAGGAAATCAGCCTCGGTAGTGTTCAGGCGGTAGCGACACGCTGGACAACGCATTGCACACTCAGTGTCTATGTGCATCTTTCCCGCCGCCTCGGCATCGCTCATTGTGCGGTAGTAGCGTGTGATGCTGTACTCGGTATGTGTGCCACAATGGCGACAGTCGATGGTGTAGTTGAGCTTCATAACGGTAGTGGTTTTAGGTTTATCGTTTTGTTTCACGATGCAAAGTAACCACCACTTTTTGACAGGTATCGTCAAAGGTGTTTTTTTTAGGGAATTTAGAGAATTTAGGGAGAACAGGGAATTTAGGGAGGATAAGGAAGGGGATAGACCTACTCAAAAGAGATGAAAAATCCCCGGATGGGTAGTACTTGACGTACGTCCCATTCGGGGATTTGATTGAAGCATCAACGATTGCGACTTGAATGCCAAATTAATTTAGTGTCAGAAGGGTTGCAGATGTGGTCTTGATATGAAAAAACCTCGGATGGGTAGTACTTGACGTACGTCCCATTCGAGGCTTTGATTGAAAGGCCGCAGATGCGCCCTTATCACACTAAATGAATTTAAGAATAGAAGGCTGCAGATACAACGCTCGACAAAAATGCCGTCGATGGGTAGTACTTTGCGTACGTCCCATTGACGGCACTTTTTGTTAGCGGCAGTAGATGTCTGCCTTATAATTTTAAATTAGCCGAGGAAGGCCAACAATAGACCTGCAGCAACTGCCGAACCGATAACACCTGCTACGTTAGGACCCATAGCGTGCATCAAAAGGAAGTTGCTGGGGTTAGCCTGCTGACCAACGGTCTGAGATACACGTGCTGCCATAGGCACAGCAGATACACCTGCAGAACCGATAAGTGGATTGATCTTCTCCTTGCTGAAGAGGTTCATGATCTTAGCGAGGATTACGCCAGATGCTGAACCGATTGAGAATGCGATAACGCCCAACAACAAGATGCTAAGAGTCTTAACATCGAGGAAGGCCTCAGCTGTTGCTGTAGCACCTACAGAGATACCGAGGAAGATGGTTACGATGTTCATCAACTCGTTCTGTACGGTCTTTGAGAGGCGATCTACTACGCCGCACTCCTTCATAAGGTTACCCAACATCAAGCAGCCGATAAGTGGTGCTGCAGATGGGAGGAGCAATGCGATGATAACAGTGATAGCGATAGGGAAGATGATCTTCTCGCGCTGTGACACTGTGCGAAGCTGCTTCATCTCGATCATACGCTCCTTCTTTGTAGTCAAGAGCTTCATGATAGGTGGCTGGATAACGGGCACGAGTGCCATGTATGAGTATGCAGCCACGGCGATAGGACCGAGCAACTGTGGAGCAAGCTTCGATGTGAGGTAGATCGCTGTAGGACCGTCAGCACCACCGATGATACCGATAGAACCTGCCTCCTGGAATGTGAAGATGCCCAAAGCGATAGCGCCAAGGAAGGTAGCGAAGATACCCACCTGTGCCGCAGCACCGAGCAACAAACTCTTAGGGTTAGCAATGAGTGGACCGAAGTCTGTCATGGCACCTACGCCGATGAAGATCAAGCAAGGATAGATACCGAGCTTAACACCGAGGTAGAGGTAGTCCAAAAGACCTGCGCCATGAGAGAATGCCTCCCAGTTTACGTGGCCGCCCTCAAAGAGGCCAGCGTGGAACATATCAGCACCAGGAAGGTTGGTGAGCAACATACCGAATGCGATAGGCATCAAGAGCAATGGCTCGAACTTCTTTACGATAGCCAAGAAGAGCAACACGAAGGCGATGAGCAACATGATTGCGCACTTCCAGTCGTAGTTGTTGGTCATGGGATCCTCATCGTTTGCGATAGCCTCATCTGCCTTGAACTTTGCAATACCTGAGTCAGCAGCAAATGTCTTCAATGCAGCTACGGGGTCGAAGCCCTCCTCCTCTGCCATCTCCTCAGCGGCGGGAGCTGCTGCATCCTCCTCGTTAGCAGCTGCGATAGTCTCATCGAGCACTGCAATAGGCTCAACAGCCTCAACAGCCTCGACGTTCTCAGCTACGGTAGCGTCGATGTTCTCGACAACCTCCTCTGCCATAGCGGGAACAGCGACTGCAAGCATCACTGCAGAAAGGAGCAATGAAAAATATAGTTTTACACTCTTCATATTACGTTAATAATTAAAGAGTTAGTATTACTCGAGGTCGATGAGAGCCTCACCCTGCTGAACAGCCTTACCCTCAGTAACGTAGATCTTCTTAACCTTACCAGCTGCGGGAGCCATGATCTCGTTCTCCATCTTCATAGCCTCCAAGGTCATGAGAACCTCACCAGCCTTAACTGCCTGACCCTCCTGTACCTTGATCTTAGATACGTTACCTGGAAGTGGTGACTTGATTGAGCCAGCGTTGCCAGAGATAACCTGCTCGGGTACGTCTACGAAGTCGCCACCAGACTGTGAAGGCTTAACAGCGGCAATCTTAGGAGATACGATAGCCTCCTCCTTCTCAACCTGAACGGTGTAGCTCTTACCATTAAGCTCGACACGAGCTGTGTTGCGCTCTGTCTCCTCAACAATGGCCTCGTAGCTCTTGCCATTAATATTGAATTTGAATTTCTGCATAATTGCGTGTTTAGTGTAATGGGTTTAGTTTTACAATTGTTTGTTGATGTTACGCACCTGCCATGCCGACACGTCGTGGTTCTGGCGGAAGGTGAGGACATCGCTCTCCTCATCATGACGGTTGAAGAAGAGGTTGACAGCCATAGCGATGGCTGCCACCTCCTCGTCAGAAATCTCGTCAGATGATGTTGCGGCGGGTGCTGAAACAGTTGCCTTACGCTCCTTGAAGATAAATCCGAAGAGCTTCAACACGAAGATAAGGAGGACAAGCACTGTAAACACCAAACCGATGCTCACAAGTGCGATAAGGCCTGCATCACCCATGTTAGTTGCAAGAATCATCATAACTTACTTATATTATTATAAGACTACAACGGAATGTTGTTGTGACGCTTTGCGGGGTTCTCCAAACGCTTGTTGCGCAATGACTCCAAAGCACGGATCACGCGGAAACGAGTGTTGCGAGGCTCGATAACGTCATCGATATAGCCGTAGCGTGCTGCGTTGTAGGGGTTAGAGAACTTGTCGCGGTACTCCTGCTCCTTCTCTGCAACGAACTTAGCCTTATCCTCCTTGTTCTCGAATGAAGACAACGCCTTAGCGTGCAATACCTCAACAGCGCCGCTAGCACCCATAACTGCGATCTCAGCTGTAGGCCATGCGTAGTTAACATCACCACGGATGTGCTTAGATGACATCACGATGTATGCACCACCGTATGCCTTACGCAATGTAACAGTGATCTTGGGAACAGTAGCCTCGCAGTATGCGAAGAGAAGCTTAGCACCGTGAGTGATAACACCACCGTACTCCTGAGCTGTACCAGGCAAGAAGCCAGGAACGTCAACCAAAGTAACCAAAGGAATGTTGAACGCATCGCAGAAACGTACGAAACGTGCAGCCTTACGTGAAGCGTTGATATCGAGTACACCTGCCATGAACTTAGGCTGGTTAGCGATGATACCTACGCTCTGGCCGTTGAAACGTGCGAAACCTGTGATGATGTTCTTTGCGTATGCTGCTGCAGACTCCAAGAACTTACCATCGTCAACGATAGCCTTGATAACCTCCATCATGTCGTAAGGCTTGTTGGGGTTGTCAGGAATGATGTCGTTCAAGATATCCTCCTTACGTGCGATGTCATCAGTACATGGCTGGTCGGGAACCAATGCTGTGTAGTTCTGAGGCATGTATGAGAGAAGGTCGCGGATAAGCTGCAAGCCCTCCTCCTCAGAGTCTACTGCGAACTGAGCAACACCACTCTTTGTTGTGTGCATGTTTGCACCACCGAGCTGCTCCTGAGTTACATCCTCACCAGTTACAGTCTTAACAACCTTAGGACCAGTCAAGAACATATTAGAAGTCTCACGACGCATGATGATAAAGTCAGTCAAAGCTGGAGAGTAAACTGCACCACCTGCGCAGGGGCCGAAGATAGCTGAGATCTGGGGGATAACACCAGAAGCCATCACGTTGCGCTGGAAGATGTTAGCGTAACCTGCCAAAGCGTTTACACCCTCCTGGATACGTGCGCCACCTGAGTCGTTAAGACCGATGCAGGGAGCACCATTGCGAACTGCCATATCCATAACCTTACAGATCTTGTCAGCCAAAGAGATTGACAAAGAACCTGCAGTCACGGTGAAGTCCTGTGCGAAAACGTAAACAAGACGGCCAGCGATGGTACCGTAACCTGTTACAACGCCATCACCGAATGTATGCTTCGCGTCCATACCGAAGTCGTAGCAACGGTGTGTAACGAACATATCGAACTCCTCGAAGCTACCCTCATCCAAGAGCATAGCGATACGCTCACGAGCTGTGTACTTACCCTTCTCGTGCTGCTTGTCGATTGCCTTCTGGCCACCACCCATGCGTGCTGTCTGGCGGTTGTCCATCAATTTCTCAATCGCTTTCTGAATCTCACTCATAGTGTTTTTTTATTTTAGTTTAGTTAATTTTCAATTTGTGCGGAATCCCAAAAATAATTTCTTCGGTCACTCCGTTTGTTTAATAAGTGATATAATTTGAGTTAGTTTTAGGCGCACGAAATTCTTGAAACCGGAGTTTACTTGACGTAAATGAGGATTTCGAGAATAAGTGCAACGCCAAAATAACCAAATTAGATTGCTTATTACTTGTTCTTGTTCTCGCAAAGCTCTGTCAAGATACCCTGAGTAGACTTTGGGTGAAGGAACGCGATAGTGAGACCCTCAGCGCCCTTACGAGGTGTCTTGTCGATAAGACGGATGCCGTGTGCCTCAGCGTCAGCGAGCTGCTCCTCGATGTTCTCGCAAGCGAGAGCCATGTGGTGGATACCAGCGCCCTTAGTCTCAAGGTACTTAGCGATTGTTGACTCAGGCGATGTAGGCTCAAGGAGCTCAATCTTTGTCTGACCAAGCATGAAGAATGCTGTCTTAACCTTCTGGTCAGCTACCTCCTCGATAGCGTAACACTTTAGACCCAATACGTTCTCCCAGTAAGGAATTGCCTCCTCAAGGCTGTTAACTGCGATGCCGAGGTGCTCGATGTGTGATACTTTCATTTTGTTTTGTTTTTATAAAGTTTAACTTAATATTTGTTTGTTATTGTCTATACAATACATATCTACAAAAATCACCCAAAGATACTTCTTTTTTTTGAAGGCGCGAAATATTTGACCCTCTTTTTTCAAATAATTTATACTACAGGGAGGTTGTGGTGCTAATTTAACCTATCAAGTGAAAAAATATGGAGTTTGGGGATTGATTATTGCAGAAAAATCGCTACCTTCGCATATTAATCATTTGACCCGATGAGACGTTTTCTCACCATACTCGCCATCATGATGGCTACGACCGTTGCGGCACATGCCCAGAGCATACGCCTCGGCGAGACCATCCCCGCCATCAACGTGAGCCCCTCGGTAGATGAGACTCTCGCGCTCTACAATCGCGACTACACGTGCCTCATCTTCGCACACTCCGAGAGCCAGCCTTGCGTCGATGCCATGCGCAACTTCAGGGCTACAGCAGAGGAGATAAGCCTCTCGTGCGCCATTGTGGTCATTACAGGTGAGAGCGAGGCAGATAGCGAGGCTATCATCGAGCGCCTCGGCATTGAGGAGTATATCGTAGCATTTGACGAGAACAACCGCACGCTCAAGGCATTTGGCATCCACTATGTGCCCTTTGCCGTAGTCTACCGCACCAAGAATTCGCGAATCGAGTGGTTCGGTCCCATCACCCACTTCGACAAGAAGACAATCAAGAAACTAAGCAATAGATAAAACCCACAATATCATGGCTTTCAGCAAGATAGAACACTACGAGAAGGAGTATCTCGACCAGCATCACGACAGCGCACTCAACGTCACCGAGGGTGTCGAGGAGAAGCCCGTCGTAAACCCATATTTCGTGCGTAAGAAGCGCCGCCAGATGACCACCGAGGAGTATGTCGATGGCATCCTCGCGGGTAACATCACTATCCTTGCGCAGGCCATCACTCTCATCGAGAGCAACAACCCCTTGCACTATGCTCAGGCACAGGAGATCATCGAGCGTTGCTTGCCCCATGCAGGCAAGTCCGTGCGCATCGGTATCACGGGTGTTCCAGGCGCTGGTAAGTCAAGCTTTATCGAGGCTGTGGGCAACATGGTTACGTCGTACAACCACAAACTTGCCGTGTTGGCTATCGACCCCAGCTCGGAGCGTAGCGGTGGCTCAATCCTCGGTGACAAGACCCGTATGGAGAGCATCTGCCACAACCCCAACATCTTCGTACGCCCCTCACCCTCAGCTGGTTCGTTGGGTGGCGTAGCGCGTAAGACACGCGAGACTATCGTGTTGTGCGAGGCTGCGGGCTACGATGTCATCTTTATCGAGACCGTGGGTGTAGGTCAGTCTGAGACGGCGGTACACTCTATGGTTGATATGTTTATGATGTTGCAGATTTCGGGTGCTGGCGACGAGCTTCAGGGCATCAAGCGCGGCATCATGGAGATGGCCGATATGATGGTTATCACGAAGGCCGATGGCGAGAATATCACTAAGGCAGAGTTGGCTAAGGCGCAGTATCAGGGTGCTTTGCACCTCTTCCCCTTGCCCGAGTCGGAGTGGCGCCCACAGGTCTATACCTGCTCATCTCTTGAGGGCACAGGCCTCGAGGAGGTATGGCAGGGCGTGGAGCAGTACTTGCAGCACATCGAGCTCAACGGCTACTTTATGGCTAACCGCAACCGCCAGAATAAGTATTGGATGTACGAGACTATTAACGAGACTTTGAAGTCGAGCTTCTATAACAACCCCGAGATCGAGGCAAAGATGGCCGAGGTCGAGCAGAGGGTGTTGGATGCAAAGTTATCTTCATTCATCGCCGCCAAGGAGCTCTTGGATATTTACTTCAAGTAGAACGATATAGATTTGATTATAAGAGCGTTAATCCGAAAGGGTTGACGCTTTTTTATTGAGGGATATAAGAGGACCAAGAGACTTAAACCGTAAGGGACGAAAGAGACGAAAGAGACGAAAGGGATGACTCGGACAACGACGCTGATAGCGACTTCCCTTCTGTCTCTTTTGTCTCTTCGGTCTCTTTTATCTCTTCGGTCTCTTTTGTTTCAACAATTTCTTCCCTCGCCCCACTACCCAATTTCTTGTCAGAAGGGGTTAGATGTGGCCTCGACATGAAAATAGCCCGGATGGGACATACTAAGCGTATTTCCCATTCGGGCTATTGATTGAGAGGTCGCAGATGACCCCTTATCACAAGAAATTACACGAGAAATTATCTTGGCATCATCGGAGGACGACCGCCGGGGAATCCTCCTGGCATACCTGCGCCCGGCTTAACGTCCATACCATAGTCCGCAGCATCCTTCGAGCCCTTCTTGCCGAAGTAACGGAGGTTGTAGTTAAACTGGATGGTGTAGTAGCGACCTACAACGCTGTTCCATGCGTTCTGGGTGTAACCGCTACCCACAGTGCGCGCGAATGCTGCATTCTCGTTGAGAAGGTCGTTCACGCCGATAAGAATCTCCGCCTGGTTCTTGAAGAGCTTCTTGCCGAGGTATACGTTACAGATGAGGTAGTCCTCGTTGTAGTCGTTTGTGAAGCCGATATACTGGTTGTAGTTAACCGCTGCTGTGAGGGTGAAGCCCTTCCAGAATACCCACTTCAACGTACCTGATGCGGTGTGGTTGAAGTACTGGTTCTTGTTCTTACCCGCAAGCGACTGTGTAGCATCGTTGTAAGCACCGTTCCACTGGATTGTGAAGTCGATGTTCTCCGAGATGTTACTACCGAGTGATACCATAGCGTCGTAGCCCATGTTGCTTGTGATGTTGAGCTCGTTGTTGATCTTTGATGGTGTACGTGTCCAGCTGTAGCCCACCATTACGTTCAAGTTACACTTGATGGGCGAGATGGGGAAGCCGTAGCTGAGGTGCGTACGCAATGAGCTCGAGCCATTCATGTTCTCATATGTAGAGTACTGCATAGGGTTGTACTCCTGACCGTCGATGGTGATAGTCTCGGGGTTGTAAACGATAGACTGACCGATGTAGTCCTGCGTGATGTTACCCGAGAACATCCACATAAAGGTGCGACCCTTCTCGATGTTCGAGCGGATGTAGTGGAAGTTCACGCGATGGTTGTACGATGACTTGAGGTTGGGATTACCCTTTGAGAGGTACTGCGCGTTAGATACGTCGTATATATCCTGCAAGTTACGAACATCGGGGTTGTGTGTGTACGAGTTTACGAAGATGCGGATAGAGTTCTGTGGGTTGAACGCCACATTACCCATCATGAAGTATGTCACATGGTCATAGTCGCGCTTGATGTTTTCACCCTTTACCAAGCCATCGAGTGTCGAGTGCTGGTAGTATACGTTCGCAATGAAGGTATTGCGGTTCTTCGCATAGCGGAAGCCAGGACCTACACGGTGCTCCGTGCTGCGGCTGTCAGTGTATGATGATAGCGACGCATCGGGAGTAAGACCCGTGATGTCGTAGTTGTCGCCTGTGATGTATGCAGTTTTCGAGATATCCTGGTTCTCGAAGTCGAAGCGATACTGCATGCTCACCTGCGCATGCTTTGCCACGGGCTCTGTGTATGTTACATTTGCGCTGATGTCGGTCTCACCCTGAGGTGCAAGTGCCGATACGTAGCGGATGTCTGGTGTCGCAGTACCCAACGCCTTGTCGTAGAGCGTTGCGAGGTTTGAGTAGCTGTTAGTCACCGACTTAGGAGTGTTACGCATTGAGTAGCGGCCATCCACGGTGATTGTACGACCATCCTTACCGAGCTTAACGCGATACTGCAAGAACTCGCTGAAGCGCAAGCCGCGCGAGAATGATGAGGCGTCTGTACCGTTGTAGATCATCTCGTAGGGGATATCCTTCTTCTCTGCCGACTCACCCTCCTGCTCGCCATACTGCTGCTTGTAGGGGTCGTTGCCCTGGAAGCTGAAGTTTGTACGCGACATCAACGACATATTCTTGTTGATGTTCCAGTCGAGGCGTACGTTGAGACGGTGGTTGTAGTTGTGCGACTCCGACTCACCCACCTGCTCGAGTTCATCATCGGGCGATGGGTACTCATACCAGCGCTGGAGGTAGTTCTTGTCGCGTGTCTTGGTGTCGTTGAAGAAGTATGAGCCGTTGAGCTTAACCTTGTCACCCTCACCCCACGAGTCAGAGTACTGAACACCGATGGAGCCTACACGAGCAACACCGCTCTGGGGGCGCACCATGTACTGGCCTACGCCACGACCCATGCCGCCGCCCATGCCGCCACCATGACCACCACCGCCACCAGTGACGCCAAGGATATCCTCAAATGAGAAGTTCTGCTGGTTAACATTGTTAAAGAGACCAATAACCGACACACGGCTAGAGCCCTGGAAGATGTTTACATTACCACCAAGGTTGAACTTATGGTGCGATGTCACACTGCTGAGCTCAGAGTCGTAAACACCTGGATTGTTGAATGTTGGTTCGGGGCTGCCACCATCAATATCGGGCTGATAGCCGTAGCCACCATATACCTTACCGAAGACACCCTGACGCATGTTGGCGTGAGTAACGATATTGATAGCCTTGAAGCCCTCACCATCATCCATACCCGAGAACTCGGCATTGTCCGAGAGCTTGTTGAAGACCTCAACGCGGTCTACAGCCTGTGCGGGGAGCGAGTTGAGCGCTGTTGATACATCCTCGCCGAAGAACTCCTTGCCGTCCACGAAGATCTTCTTAACCTGCTCTCCCTGAGCCTCTACCTGACCGTTAGAGATTGTGATACCGGGCATCTTCTTCAAAAGACCCTCAACGTCAGCATCCGCAGCGACCTTAAATGCCGCAGCGTTGTATGCTACGGTGTCGCCATTCTGCGATGTACGCAACGCCTGTACCTCCTTAACTACGGCCTCGATAGCCACAGCCTCGGGGGCGAGCTCCACCACGCCAAGGTCTGCATTGGGAGCAAGCTTAACGGTGTGTGTCTGTGTTGCATAGCCGATAAATGCAATTGTAACAGTGTAGTCGCCCGCAGCGAGACCCGATACGGTAACCTTACCCTCAGCACCCGATACAGAGTGTCGACCTGCCGCCTGACTACCCTCCTTGCGCACCTCCATGATAGCACCGATGATGCCCTCCTTGGTATCAGCATCCACGATGCGTGCCGTCACCTTACCCGACTGCGCCATGGCGGGAATGGCCAAGAGCACAAAGGCAACGAATGCAATTAATCTTTTCATATAATGTAATATTTTTGTTTTTTCGGTTTATACACTCTATTACGGCACGAATTTAATACATTTTATTTAATAAATGTATTATAAGGGGGTGAAACGGCAAAAAAAGGGTGTCAGTCGCCCGACACCCTGCTTTTGGGGTTATTATCTGCCACCAGGTCTGCCATTGGGAGCACCGTTGGGTCTGCTGTTGGGAGCACCACCTGGACGTCCTGCGGGAGCTACTGGCTTGCCATAAGGAACGCCTGCGGGCTTACCGTTGAAGTTGTGGTTACCCTTGTGTGGGCGTGGCTTTGGCGCGTTGTGGTGGTTGTGGTGGTTGTGGTGGTT
>JAFZGE010000012.1 GCA_017555545.1 Alistipes sp. | reverse complement strand
TAACTTTGCACTCGCTAGCAAATAAATCGTACGATTATGAGTAAAAAAACGAAGTTAAAAATCGGAGAGTTCTCAAAGATGATGCAGGTAACGGTAAAGACATTGCGCCACTATGAGCAAAAAGGATTGCTTGTACCCGATGAGGTAGATGAGTGGACGGGCTATCGCTATTACAGCATTACGCAGATGCAACGACTAGGTACCATTCGCGGACTCCAACGCCAAGGTTTTACACTCGAAGAAATCAGGGAACTGCTGGAGGACGGTGCGCACATGCCAAGCATAGACCAGCTCACTCGAAAGATTGAGGAAACCGAGAGGCAACTGCAAATGCTGACGGAGCGTCGCAACCAACTGCTCAAATGGATAGACTCACACAAACTTATTAAAACAATGGAGAAATTTAGTATTCAATCATTGCCCGAGATTATTGTGGCAAGTCATCGTGAAATCATCTCGGATTACAGCGCATTGGGACCTCTGTGTGTAAATAAGATTGGTCCAGAGATGCAACGCCTCGGTTGCCAATGTCCGCCTCCAGGATATTGCTTCACCATTGAGCACGGAAAGGAGCATCATCCTACGGACATTGATATCGAGTATTGCGAGCAGGTTGAAGAGATGGGGACTGATAGCAGTATAATACAATTCAAGCGTATGCCTGCCGTGGCAAAAGCACTTTGTATGAAGCACATGGGGCCTTATGAGCGTTTCTATGAGTCCTACGCCGAAGCTTTCAACTATATGGAAAAGCAGGGCTATAAAATGGCGGGACATCCGCGCACTTGCTATATAGATGGTGTTTGGAACCAAGACGACCCTGAGCAGTGGCTCTCTATTATTCAGATCCCTATTGAGTAAACTTTCATAAATTCAGTGGCGTATGTAGGAAACTGTGTAGTTCCTTCATACGCCACCGTTGTCTATTCACAATGTTATACGTGCTATTAGAGCATCTCCAACTTCTCCAAGAGTGGGGTAAAGTCTGAGTGTGCATCGGCAAACTCGTCGTATGAGTGCTCAGAGTGACCCGCCTCTGGTACATCCGAAACATACTTAACTGCAACAACGGGGATGTTGTCGTAGAGTTCCGCAACCTGGCAGATCGCGGCAATCTCCATGTCGAACAAGCCGCAGTCAACACCAAAGCGAGCCTTAATCTCGCGTACGATGTCGGCATTTACGAACGAATCGCCCGTAAATACTGTCTCGGCATCTGTGCCACGCAAGGCACGTGGGTCGGTAATCTCGGGGCAGAAGCCCTCGGGGATGATTGCATCGTGGTGGATGGCGCGTGAGGGCATGACAATGTCGCCCTGCTTGCGGCCGAGTGCCGCAGCTGCAAAGCCGATAACAGCCAACATATCATACTTCTCCGTAGCAAGTGTAAGGGCACGTGATACACCCGCAGAAGAGAGTGCCTTGCCGATGCCTACCTCTACGAGGTTATATGTGTGCTTGAGGTTTGTAGCCTTATCCAAGGCGTAGCGCATGGCGCGGTACTCGCGCGATGTGGGGGCGCAGATAAGAACTCTCATACTACCACCACTTCTCATATACGTTACCAATGCCGAGCTCCGCAGCCTCATCTGCTGTAAAAAGCACGCGCATATACTCTGCCATTGCGGCGTTTGTTGTGTCGATGGCGTACAAGCCAGGGTTGCCACACTGAATCTCGTTGAGACCCACAACATCTGCTGCCGACTTCAAGGGGAATACCTCCTTGTAAACCTTTGCCAAGGCCATGCGGATGTCCTCAGCCTCTACATTCTGCATTGTAGAGAGGTAGAAGCCAGTCTTGCAACCCATAGGGCAGAACGACACGATTGAAGAACCAATCTTCTCATCGAGGCGCAAGTAGTAAGCCATGAGGTGCTCGATTGTGTGTACCTCGCCCGAGCCGAGGGGTGCGTGAGCCATAGGTGCGCGGAAACGAAGATCCCATGAGCGTACTGCGAGCTCATCGTTGATTGTGTATACCGAACGAAGATATAGGCCGGCATCGAGTGTGCGGTGGTCTACATCGAACGATGAAACGATATTCTTTTTCATACTCTTATAATAATTTTATGTTGTTTACAAATTATAGCGCAAAGATAGGCTTTTTTTCGGTTGTTTGTGTATCTTTGCCCTAAAATCGTATTATGAAGTTTCGTACAGAGATAGATATCAAGCCATGGAGTGAGCCTATAGGCTACGATACCGAGATTCTATGCCTCGGTTCATGCTTTGCATCAAACATTGCTCGCCGTCTCCAGCGCAATAAATTCAAGGTCACAGACTCTCCCACAGGCATACTTTTTAACCCTGCAAGCATCGCCCAGTCGGTCGATATGATGTTGCGTGCAGCAAAGGGTGAGCGCGTAGTTCGTGAGGATCATATGGTCAGCCTTGAGGGGCGTTGGGTTAACTACGATATGCACTCTTCGGTTTCGGGCGCTACACCAGCTGAGGCTGTAGAACTTATGCAACAAAAGTTTGTAGATGGCGGCAACGCCTTGAATAAGTGTGATTTGCTAATCGTAACACTCGGTACGGCATGGTGTTACGAACACCGCGAATCAGGTAGGGTAGTGGCGAACTGCCATAAGCAACCATCTAAACTCTTTAACCGCCGATTGCTCTCGGTTGCGGAGGTTGTCGAGGCACTCACGTCTATCGTTGAGCGCGCAAGTGGTCGTGTGCTCTTTACAGTTAGCCCCGTGCGACATATTGGCGAGGGCATGGAGGATAATGCGCTAAGCAAGGCGATACTTCGTGTGGCTGTTTCTGAACTCTCGGAACGCTATGGCAAGGGTATTGATTACTTTCCCTCGTATGAGATTATGATGGACGATTTGCGCGACTATCGCTTCTACGATAATGACATGGTGCACCCCTCATCGATGGCTGTGGATTACATCGCTGAGAAGTTCTTTGATGCGGCACTTACTGATGATGCTAAGTCGTTGATGCAGAGAGTGCAAAAAGTTGTTGCGTCAGCCGAACATCGCCCCTTTGACCCATCGAGCGAGGCATACAAAACCTTCTGTCGCAAGCAAATCGAAGACATCGCCGCGTTGTCAAATGTCAATTTGAAGGAAGAAAAAGCCCATTTCGAGCGAATGTTACAAATAAATTTGTAACTTTGCGGGATTTTTGAAAGTTATGAGATTGAGAATTTTTACCGCGCTTGTCGCATTTGCTATGCTCTTTGTGGGCTACGATGCGGCAGCACAAAATAGAAGACCCAAGTTGGTCGTGAATATCGTTGTTGGCTCAATGCGTGCTGGCGATCTCGAGCGCTATGCCGATGGCTTTGGCGACGGTGGCTTCAAGCGCCTTATGCGTGAGGGTGTCAACTTTACGGATGCTGAGTACGACTATGCGCTCACCTCTACCGAGGCTGGACTCGCTACGTTTGCCACGGGAGCACAGCCCTCGGTGCATGGCGTTATTGGTCGCAGCTGGTGGAATCACACCGACGGCTCGCGCCACGATATCATTGCTGACAAGAAGTCGCATCCCGTACCCTTTAGCACGGGCTCTATGAGCTGCTCGCCTAACCGCCTCCAGGCACCAACGCTGGGTGATATGGTTGTGGACGGCATTGAGGGCAGCAAGCAGATAACCATCGCTATCGAGCCCTACTCGGCTATCGTGTTAAATGGTCGCCGTGGCGTCGCATACTGGGTTGAGCGTAACAAAACCTACTGGACAACATCTTCGGCATATTTGAGCGAAGTGCCAGCGTGGGTGTCGCGCTACAATAGCGACAATACGAACGAGTACTACCGTCTAAAGCGCTGGGAACCAAAGGGTAATATCTCGAAGTATAATAATTGCGAAGTGGCCGTTGTGGAGGGTATCAAGGGTAAGACTACTAAACTACTTAGTGACGTAAACCTCAACCTCGACAACTCAGCATATGGTCATATGTGCTACACCCCCGCGGGTAACACCATGGTCTTTGAGTTCGCCTCGCAGGTTGTGGCGCAGGAGAAGTTGGGTAGCGACGCTACAACCGACGTGCTCAATATCTGCCTCGACACGCCTCGTTATATCGCCGAGACCTATGGTCCCGAGTCTATTGAGTATGAGGATATGCTCTATCGCCTCGATGCAACACTCGCCGAGTTCCTTACGTACGTATACGCTCAGGCGGGTGGCAAGGATAATGTTATCGTTGTGCTGACGTCGGATCATGGCACAGCACCCTCGTATAATCCTCAGCGTGGCGCGTCGCGTGAGCGCTTCAACAAGCGCCAGATGGAGGTCATCGTAAATGCCTTCCTTGGTGCACACCATGGCTCGGGTAACTACCTCCTCGGCTTCGCAAATAACGCCATCTACCTCGACCATGAGCTCCTACTCCAGAAGAAGCTTTCGTTGGAGACTATCCAGGAGGAGGTTGCTACATTCCTCTTGCAGTTGCGTGGTGTATCTACCGCTATTTCGGCTACAGCAATGCGTAACACAAGCTTCGGTGAGGGACGTATGCGCCTTGTGCAGCAGTCATTCTTCGCAACGCGCTCTGGCGATGTTATCATCGACTTCATGCCAGGCTGGATGGTCGAGAGCAATGACTATCGCTCAACCTCGCTCTCGGGTTACCGCTATGACCGCAGTGTACCCCTCATTATCTCGGGTTGCGGCATCGCACCTAAGCGTATTGAGCGCACAGTGAGCATCGTGGAGGTTGCTCCAACAATCGCAAATATCATCGGCGTGGAGAGCCCCTGGGCATCTTCAGTACGCCCCATTAAAGAGATTAATAACTAACAATATACAGAAATATGGCTAACGACGCAATACAGGATGCTATTATCGACGAGTTCTCAATGTTCGATGACTGGCTCGATAAGTACGACTACCTTATAAGCCTTGCCGATTCGCTTCCCGCAATCGACTCCGCAAAGCGCACCGATAAATACCTCATCGAGGGTTGCCAGTCGCGCGTGTGGGTTAGTGCCGAGATGGTAGATGGCAAGATGCACTACACGGCAGATAGCGATGCCATCATCACCAAGGGCATCATCGCCCTCTTGGTGCGTGTTATGAATGGTCGCACACCCGAGGAGGCTGCACACATCGACCTCTACTTTGTTGACGCTATCGGCTTGGGCGAGAACCTCTCTCCCACACGTAGCAACGGTCTTCGTGCTATGATCCAGCAGATGAAGATTGATGCTCTTATTATGACTAAAACAGGTAACAACTAAATATATGACACCAGAGGAGATTTTGGCTGTTGAGAAAAATATCGTTCTCACACTCAAGAATATATACGATCCCGAGATTCCTGTAAATATCTACGATCTCGGCCTTATCTACGAGATTAACTTCGAGCCCTCGGGCACAGCAGATATCATCATGACGCTCACTGCGCCCAACTGCCCCATGGCAGATATGCTCCTTGCCGATATCCACCGCGAGGTGAGCAAGGTGCAGGGGGTCGAGAAGGTGAACATCACCCTTACGTTCGAGCCCCAGTGGGATAAGTCTATGATGAGCGAGGAGGCGCTTCTCGAGCTTAATCTCATGTAATAGACTATGGCGGGCGTTAATCACGATATCGTAGCGTTGAACGACGCTGAGCGTGCCGATGCCTACCGCCGCTTATGCCTCGAGCGTCTCGAGCAAAAGAGTGGCGTTATAGATGCTATGCACACCTCGTCGCGTGATGGCGGCTGGCCACAAACCATCTACCGTCTTCTCCTTCGCTATATGGTTACCAAACGCAATAGGGTAGCGGCAGAGCGACTTGCTGAGCGTGTGCCTTATAACGTTATCATGCGCGAGTGTGGCACGCTTCGAGGTGTCGAGGCGTTGCTTATTGGTGCTTCGGGATTGCTAGATCTATGTGGCGATGGCGACTATGCCAAGATGCTCAGACAGGAGTTTGCCCACCTTGCCGCTAAGTACTCCATCACTCCTATGAGCGCTGACGCGTGGAACTTGGAGTGCATAAACAAGTACCAACAGCCACTCTTGCACCTTGTGCAGGTGGCAGCGCTGCTACATAGCGATAAGATAAATATCTCGAATATCTTGTCGTGCACCTCTACTGATGACCTCAAAACGATGTTCGGTGCGCCGATCTCGGAGTATTGGTGCAACCTTCTTGGCGATGCTACGCCCATAGCACCGCGTCTTGGCGCTACGCGTCGCGTGTTGTTGGGAATAAATTTTGTAGCACCCACTATCTACACCTATTGCCGCCTGCTTGGTCAGGCGGACTATGCTGAGCATAGCATGATGTTGCTCAAGGCGCTACCCGCT
>JAFZGE010000085.1 GCA_017555545.1 Alistipes sp. | reverse complement strand
CAAAGGAGACCATCGAGGTGAACGGCGAAACCTATCCCGTGTATAAGATGGAAATCTCTAACACATCTCACCCATTCTACACAGGTAAGATGAAGTTGGTAGACACCGCTGGTCGTGTGGATAAGTTTATGAGCCGTTACGCAAAGCGCTACGATAAGAAGAAGTAGTTCAGTGCTACCAGGAAAGGTTAGAGTCTGTCAGTTGACAGACTCTATTTTTTTTTGTCCGTGTCAACGCCGCCCCAACCCCCTAAAACGGACAATCGTCGTCGTAGGCAGCCATGCTCTGCTGAGGCTTGAGGTCGGGGAACATATCGTAGATGCGCTCGTAGAGTGGTCTATGTTCCGTTGTCTCGGCGGGCTGAGGTGCATCGTCATTGCGAGGAGAGCCCTGCTCGACGTGGCAATCTCTCGTAGACTGCGAGAGATCCCCACGTCGCTTCGCTCCTCGGGATGACGGAAAGAGATCCCCACGGTCGCTATCGCTCCCTCGGGATGACGAAGCCGATTTGTCACACTCAGTAACATTTGTCACACTTGTCACACTACCCCCACCCCCTGTGACCTTGTGACTTTGTGACTTTGTGACTCGAGGAACTTTCAATATTGCACCCTCTACTATCAATGCTCCCTTCTTTATCAATCTGTTCACTTGCATCTGTGCAGTACTCTTATTAAGACCCTGAGTCTCAATAAGTTTATTTACTAATGTAGCACGCTCTATTGCACCACCAAACGTATCCTCCAATAGCGCTACGGCGGGGTGGCGGTCGTTGCTATGCTCCTCGCATGGTGTGTCGCACACCTCAGGGATGCCCTCCTCGTTGATGCTAAAGGCGAAGCGCTCGAAGGGCTCGTTACGGCAGAACTGAGGCTCTACAACCGATACATCGCCCACGCGGTGCACGAAGAGTACCGTCTCGGCCTTACGTTGCAGCGATGAGCCGAGATGACCACGCGCCTTGTCGCTACCAGGATTGGTATGTAGTACACACAATATATGTGTCTCGGCAAGCGTGCTTAGTGCCATAAGTTCGGTCACTAAGGCATCGCTCTCCTCGAGGTCATTGGTATTGCGTTGTAGGTCGGCAATGCCATCAATAACCACGAGGTCGTAGTGCATGAGGCGCATAGCATCATACATGCGTTGCTTACGCTCATGTGGTGGTAACTCTCTCAGTGCCAATGTCGTGAGGCGTGGCTCGGAGGGTAGTCCACCGAGTTTTGCTCCCGTCATCTCACTGATGCGGTCCACAACCTTGCGTACGTGCATCTCGCCCTGCTCGGTATCTACCCACAACACATTCAAATCGTGGTTCTTGTCCACTATTTGAAAGTTATTTAGTTTGTTGTAGGGTATCGCCATGGCTGAGGCTACGAGTCCCGACGTGAGGAACGTCTTGCGCGACTTAGCCTCGCCACATACGGCCGAGATGTTACCCACGGAGCATAGGCAACTACCACTTATACTTATTAGTGGTAATACCTCTGGTAGCTCCTTGGTCATGTCTACGATGTAGGGCTCTACGCGCTCCTTAGCCATGTCATACTCCATCGCTTTGAGAGCCTTATCTACATCTCTTGTAGTTAAAGGATTAAACTTTACGTTTGAGGGCATAGCTCCGCCCTCCAATGCTGTTGATTGGTTAGTCATAGTAGTAGGGTTTTGGTTTATTATATCTTAATTATTAGGGAGTTTAGGGAGTTTAGTGTGTTTAGGGAGTTTAGTGTTACCTCTTTTACTATTACCCTAAATTCTCTAAATTCTCTAATCTATATCCTCGCTGCAAATATACAACAATTGAACGCGTTTGTCAAGAGTTTGAACTATTTTTTTTGCATGGGCGGAAAATGTCACAAAGTCACAAAGTCACAAAGTCACAGGGGGTGGGGGTGGTGTGACTAGTGTGACAAATGTGACTGAGTGTGACGCGATGATGAACATTCATACATAGTATGGTTGCAATTTCGACTTTTTTTCCTATATTTGCACGCAATATACAATTGTGTAGATGGGGTGTTCGCTATCAGGGGCGTGGGGTGATGCCCACAATATACTCCCGCGATAGGCGTAACACAATGGTTATTAAATGTTAACACACTTTTTTTGAAATGACGAAATCGAACCACATCATCGAAATTTGCAACATCACAAAGTCGTTCCCCGACAAGGTGGTGCTCAACGATGTTAGTTTGACGGTAAAGCAAGGCGAGTTCCTAACCATTCTCGGACCTTCAGGCTGCGGAAAAACTACGCTCCTCAGACTTATTGCCGGTTTCAACAGCGCATCGAGCGGTAAGATAATCCTCGACGGCAAGGATATGACATCTATCCCTCCCCACGAGCGTCCCGTGAATACCGTGTTCCAGCGTTATGCGCTATTCCCCAATTACAATGTCTACGACAACATCGCCTTCGGCCTAAACCTCAAAAAGGTGGACAAGAAGGAGATTGATCAGCGCGTGAAGCGTGCCCTCAAGATGGTGGGCATGACCGACTACGAGCACCGCGATGTGCAGTCGCTCTCGGGTGGTCAGCAGCAGCGCGTAGCCATCGCTCGTGCCATCGTAAACCGACCCCAGGTGTTGCTCCTCGATGAGCCCCTCGCGGCTCTCGACCTCAAGATGCGTAAGGATATGCAGATGGAGCTCAAGGAGATGCACCGCACGCTCGGTATCACCTTCGTGTACGTTACGCACGACCAGGAGGAGGCACTTACGCTCTCGGATACCATTGTCGTGATGAACGAGGGTGTAATTCAGCAGGTGGGTACACCAACAGATATATACAACGAGCCATGCAACGCCTTCGTTGCTGACTTCATTGGCGAGAGTAACATCCTCAATGCTACGATGATACGCGACGGCGTCGTGGAGTTCATGGGCAAGGAGTTCGAGTGTATCGACAAGGGCTTCGGCGAGAATACTCCCGTAGATGTTGTCGTACGCCCCGAGGATGTCTACATCATCCGCAATGCCGAGGCTGCGATGTTCCAGGGCGTCGTGCGCTCGTGCATCTTCAAGGGCGTGCACTACGAGATGTTCGTAGAGACTCCCGACGGCTATGAAATTCAGATTCAGGACTATAACTGCTTCGAGCCAGGCACCGAGGTGGGCATGATGATCAAGCCTAACGACATCCACGTTATGCGCAAGGAGCGCACCGAGAACCATGTCGTAGGTAAGCTTATCGACGCCACACACGTCGAGATTCTTGGCGAGAGCTTCGAGTGCGAGGCTGTTGAGGGCATCGAGAGTGGCTCGGAGGTAGATGTTGCCTTTAGCTTCTCGGATGTCGAGCTTACGGATGACCCCGATGATGGTACATCGTGGGGTACAATCCGCTTTATCCTCTACAAGGGCGACCGCTACCATATCACCATCCGCACCGAGGGTGATGAGGTCGTATATGTCGACACACGCGACGTGTGGGAGGATCTCGATGAGGTAGGTATCAAGATTCGCCCCCAGGCACTTAAGGTCACAGCGCTCAACACTAACGCTTAATCAGGGTGTTGCAAATGGGTAAATTGGTTAAATTCTTTTCGCGACGTCGCAGCTGGAGCCTCCCCTATGTGCTCTTTTTGGCTGTGTTTGTCGTTGCGCCGTTGTTGCTCATCATGCTCTACGCATTCCAGGGCGAGGATGGCGGTTTCACGTTCGAGAACTTCGATAAGTTCGTACACCAGCGCGAGGCTATCAATACATTTATCTACTCGATAGGCATCGCGTTGATTACTACGCTTATATGCATCTTGTTGGGCTACCCCGCAGCCTACTTCCTCTCGAAGATGAAGGCATCTACGGCACGTGTCATCGTGATGTTGTTCATCCTGCCGATGTGGATTAACGTGCTCGTGCGCACGCTTGCTACGGTTGCGCTGTTCGACTTTTTGATGCTACCCTTGGGTGAGGGTGCTCTCATCTTTGGCATGGTCTACAACTTCTTGCCATTTATGATCTACCCAATCTACAATGTCTTGCAGAAGATGGATCGCTCGCTTATCGAGGCGGCGGAGGATCTCGGCGCAACACCTCGCCAGGTCTTCTCGAAGGTTATCTTCCCACTCTCGATGCCAGGTATCGTTAGTGGCGTTATGATGGTCTTCATGCCCACAATCTCGACCTTCGCCATCGCCGAGTTGCTCACAATGAACAACATCAAACTCTTTGGTACCACAATCCAGGAGAACATCAACAACGGCATGTGGCACTATGGTGCGGCGTTGTCGTTCATCATGCTTATCATCATTGGTCTAACCACGCTATTCTCAGGCTCTTCGGAGGAGGATGGCACTAACGAGGGTCTATTGTAGCATGAAGAAGTTTTTTACTAACTCATACATTGTGTTGCTGTTGGTGATGCTCTACGCTCCCATCATCATCATCGCAATCTTCTCGTTCACAGAGTCTAAGGTCTTGGGTAACTGGACTGGCTTCTCGGCCGATTTGTACACATCGCTCTTCTCGGGTGGTGTTAGCGACCGCCTTGTCGACGCCATCAAGAACACCTTCCTCATCGCACTCGTTGCCGCTACCGTATCTACGCTTTTGGGTACTGTTGCCGCTATCGGTATCAACGACTTGCGCTACCGCAAGCGCCGTGTCGTGAACTTCGTGAACAACATTCCGATTCTGAACCCCGATATCATCACGGGTATCTCGCTCTTCTTGCTCTTCGTGTCGTTGGGCATCACTCAGGGCTATACCACGGTGATATTGGCGCATATCGCCTTCTGTACACCCTATGTGGTGTTGAGCGTTATGCCACGCTTGGTGCAGATGAACCCCAATATCTATGAGGCGGCTCTCGACCTCGGCGCTACACCCATGCAGGCTATGCGTCGTGTCATCATCCCCGAGATTCGCCCAGGCATGATTTCGGGCTTCATCCTCGCCTTTACGCTCTCTATCGACGACTTCGCCGTGACAATCTTCACTAACGGCACCGATGGCTTGGAGACGCTCTCTACGTTCATCTATGCCGATGCTCGTAAGGGTGGTCTTACGCCCGAGTTGCGCGCCTTGAGCACCATCATCTTGGTGGTTGTGTTGTTGCTCTTGGTTGTGGTGAACTATCGTGCTGCGCGCCAGGCTAAGCGTGCCGAGGAGCAGGCTAAACAGATTAAAAACTATTCGCGCCGATGAAAAAGTTACTCAATCACGTAATATGCCTTGTTGCCGTTCTCGTATGTTTCGGCATCGTTGCTACATCGTGTGGTGAGCCCAAGCGTCAGGAGGTTTTGAAGATCTACAACTGGGGCGACTACATCGATGAGGATTTGTTGGAGGAGTTCGAAGAGTGGTATGCCGAGCAGACTGGCTGCGAGGTTACAATCATCTACCAGACCTTCGACATCAACGAGGTTATGCTCGCAAAGATTGAGAAGGGTGAGGCCGACTTCGACGTCGTATGCCCTTCGGAGTATATCATCGAGCGTATGATGCGCAATAACCTTCTTCAGCCCATCGTGGATGAGGAGTTTATCGCCGACCTCGAGGCTACGGGCACGGAGAACTATCTCGACTGCGTGTCGCCCTACCTCAAGCGTCAGTTCGACCATATCATCACCCCAAGCCCCGAACTTAACGCCAACGACTACTCTGTAGGCTATATGTGGGGCACTACGGGCATCCTCTTCAACACCGAGAATGTCACTGCTGAGGAGGCTTCATCGTGGGATTTGCTCTTCGATGAGCGCCTCGAGGGTAAGATTCTCATCAAGGATGCCTTCCGCGATGTCTACTCGCCTATGTTGGTCTATGCTAAGACCTTGGAGCTCCGCAAGGAGGGTGTGCTCGGCGCAACGGAGACACTCCCACTTAACGACGCTGCGGCTGTAGAGCGTAATCTCGATGAGGCTATCCCCACAATCGAAGGTCTTATGTACGACGCTTCGGATGCCTCAATCGCCCATGTCGAGGAGTATCTCAAGCGCATGAAGCAGCTCGTTGCGGGCTGGGAGGCCGACTTCGGTAAGGAGATGATGACGCAGAACAAGGCGTGGATCAACCTCATGTGGAGTGGCGATGCTGTATGGGCTATCGAGGAGGCTGCCGAGGTTGGTGTAAGCCTCGACTATGTCGTACCCGAGGAGGGTAGTGTAGTGTGGTTCGACGGCTGGGTAATCCCCAAGTATGCTAAGAACCCTCGCGCTGCACGCTACTTCATCAACTATATGTGTGCGCCCGAGAATGCCGTGCGTAATATGGATGCTACGGGCTATGTTAGCGTCGTTGCCACCGAGGAGGTGTTGCGCGCTATGGACCCCATGCTTGCCGCTATGGATGAGGCGGAGGATGAGGCAGAGATTGCAGCACTCCAGGCGGAGCGTGATGCTCTGTTGGAGGAGGAGGGTGTCGACCTCAGCTACTTCTTCAAGGATAATGAGGGTAACCCCTTGACATTCGACATGGGCAATGGCTACATCGTTGACGCTGCGAACGTATATGTTGATCCTATCATGTATCCCGATTTGTCGGTCATCGACCGCTGTGCCATGATGCACGATAGTGGTGACCAGACCGAGAAGATGCTCGAGATGTGGTCGCGCGTGAAGGGTGATAACCTCTCGCCATGGATGCTCGCCTTTATCATAGTCTCGTTTACGATTATCGTGGTGTGGATTGTATGGCACAAGGTTGATGCCTACCGCAAGCAGCGCGCAATGCTCAAGCGCCACCACCACGCGCGCAAACAACAAAAATAGTTTCGAGAACCAACAATTTTATCTAACTACATAACTTCTAAGACAATGACAAGAAAGCTTTTACTCTTCCTTGCCTCTACATTGATTGCCTTTCAGGCTATGGCAGTGGAACCTACTTCAAACGATGTTGTAACCAACCCCGCAGAGCTCGCAGCTGTCGACGCTGTTGAGGAGGATGACGAGTGGTCATTCTGGTGGGAGGCGGGAGCCAACATCGCATCAAACTACCTATGGCGTGGTTACGACCAGCCTTATACTGGTAATATGTTCGACCCTGCTATTCAGCCCAGTGTGACTCTCGGTTATGGTAACTTCTATGTCGATTTGTGGTACAACTTCTCGACTATCAGCAAGTACCAGGAGTTCGATATGACCCTCGGTTTCGACTACGAGAACCTCTCTATCACCCTCTACGATGTGTGGTGTGCCAATGGTGCAGACTTCTGGCAGAACGACTTCCTCGACGATAAGAACCATAGCCTCACCGCTACTATCCAGTATACATTTTTCGACCGCTTGCGCCTCCATTGGGGTACTACCTTCCTCCATTCTGCCGACTGGTTCTATAACGAGGATGGCACACGCAAGCGCCGCGCCTTCTCATCATACTTTGAGGTGGCATACATCCAGCCCGTCAAGGATCTCTTCGAAATCGAGGTTGTAGCGGGTGCTTCACCCTGGACTGGCCCATTCTGGACTGCGGGCAAGCAGATTGTTGAGGATGGCGAGCGCTGGTTGGACTACGACCCCGTTAACCCTCCCGTCAAGGGCTTCAATGTTACCAACCTCTCTCTTACTCTAAGTCGCGAGTTTGAGGTGGGTAGCGTGACCTTCCCCGTTAGCGCGGGCTACACCTACAACCCCACAACGAACCGTCACTATGCGCTGATTAAGACGGGTTTCAGCTTCTAAGGTTGTGATAGTGGCGTGTTAGCGTCATGTCCCTAAGAGTCTGTCAGTCGGCAGGCTCTATTTTTTTGCCTAAAAGGGGCAGTAGCTACGCCTCGCAATGACGAGGGTTCGAAAGGGTTCGAAAGGTTTGAAGGGTTCTAAAGGGAAAAATCCCCTTTTGACCCTTTTAGACCCTTTTAGACCACTTGTCGTTGATAGTGCTTTCCCTTCTGTCTCTTTCTGTCCCTTAAGTCTCTTATACAACAAAGCCTGTCTAACGTGTGTTAGACAGGCTCTATGTTGTTCAGAAGGTTGCTACGCTACAACTTCACCACCTCGCGGCCAGCGGCGTAGTAGCTGTGAATCTTAACCTTGCCGTCGGTGTCGAGGATAACCATCACGACAACATCGCCGCCCCAGCTATCATCGTACGACTGCAATGCCTCATATTTAGGATCCCATGAGCTGCCACCGTCGATATACTTAACTGCGATATCCTGCTTTGCAATCTTGTACGAGCCGATGATCTTGCCATTCTCCTCGACATACTCGATGAGTGATGACTTAACCTGTGCCTCAGCCTCAGCAATCTTGCCGTTGTAGCGGATAAACCATACGGTATCTACGTTTGCGCTGAACTTTGTTGCTGTGAGGTGTGCGCTGATGCGGTCATCAACAACCTCGATAACCTCAACCTTGAGTGTCGCGTCGCCCGTGCCGTTATAGCTCAACGAGCCCTCTGCGATAACCTCCTCCATTGTCGTAACGTACTCTGTATCGAGGCCTGCGAGGGTTGCCACGCATACCATCTCGCCAGCACGACCATTAGCATCTACTGCCGAAGCATATAAGTAGTAGTTAGCAGCGGGGTGGTAGATGTTGATAACGCATGTAGCCACGCCATTCACGATGTCGTACTCCTCGCGGTAGTTCTGGTAGTCATCAGCATCCATGATATACTCGAGGTTGTCAGCGTATGCCGAGTGGTCAGATGCGGGAGCAGCATAGAGGCGCACCTTCTTAGCTGCGGCATCAGCTGTGAGCTTCACGGTGAGTGTCTCGTGCGATGTCTGAGTCTCAATCTCCGCTGCTGTGATCTTAGCCTCGCCAGTGAGCGATGGGCGGAGTGTGCGGAATGTGGTGTATGCCACCTCGCCAATCTTACCATCCTTGATAGCCACGGCGTATGCCACGTAGTCGGTGTCGATAGCGAAGATGTCGCTAAGCTCATATGTGAAGGCCTCGGTGTAGATTGTGGGCACGCCCTTCACCGCACCTGCGATGTATGCCTTGATCTCAGCCTCAGTCTTACCCTCAAAGTCGAAGGGGTTCTCGGTGTCTGCCTTTGCCAACGCAGGGTCAATGTAGCCTGTGAGCACCTTAGCACCCACCTCAGTTGTCACGGTAGCCTTAGCCGATGTAAGACCAATCTCCGATACCTCAACGCTGATGGCTGTTGTGCCGTTAATCTCCGCCTCGGGGATAACGACCTCCTTAGTAGTAACTGTGTAGTTACCATTGCCGTCCTCGCCATATACAGCGATTGTGAACGATGTCTTGGGAAGGAGGATGATACCAGCGTTCTCGTTGCTATCGGTGCGTGAGTTGCGTACCAAGTCCTGCTCCGAGAATGTGCGGCTCTCGGTTGCAGAGTTGAAGATAGCAAATGGGTAGCTTGGGTCGGGGTTGAGCGATGCCTGAGCCTGCTCGATGAAGATATTGCGGTCGTAAGCCGAAGTGTGCACCGCACCCGCCACGTAGCGCACGCAGTGTGACTTCTTGGTAACCACAGCGTCGAGAGTGTATGCTGTGAGGTTCTCGATAGTGATGTCTGCTACGGGTGAGATTACGCAGAACTCTACAACCTTCTCCTCGCCCTCGTTGATGGCGTTCTCGGCGCGGAAGATAAACTCATACTCCTTGTCATACTCAACGGCGAACGATACGCTCTTAGCCTCGTTACCCTCGATTGTTGTCATCTCGCCATCCACGATGCCGTAGTACCAGTGGTCTGTCTCCTCCGAAGGTGTAACGTCGAAGCTCACGCTCATCTTTGCCTCGTCGAAGTGGGGCTTAGATACGGTGATAGAGGGAACTGAGGGTGCGAAGTACACCTCAGTTGTTACTACCGCGCTCGCGATATTGCCACATGTTGCGTATGCGTGGATTGTGGCTCTCTTACCCCACTCATAGGGGAATGAGATAGCCTCCTCGGTGTTACCCTCTACTGCTGTCCACTCCATTGTTGCTGCCTCCTCCTCAGAGTATGCAACGCCCCAAAACCATGTTGTAGTGGCATTTGAGGGGTAGATTGTAGCCTCAACCTCCATTGTCTCCTCGTTGAGTGTAGCCTCACCAATTGTGATAGTCACCTCGCCCTCGGGCATAGCGCAGAACTTCTTCTGGGCGATGTCGCTCTTGCCAGCCTTGTTCTCGGCATAGGCAGTGATGGTGTACTCCACGCCATACTCTACCGTAAACTTAATCTCCTTGGCTGCTGCGCCCTCCTCCTTGGTCATCATGGCATCATCAGTGTCGATGCCACCCTTGACCATCCAGTACCACGCTGTAGCATCGGTTGATGGTGCAATCATCACGCTAAGCTCCATGGTCTCGGCGTTAAACTCTGGCTCCATAATGCCTATTGTAGGCTTCTGGATGGGAGTCTCTGAGGGCTCCTTGTCGCAACTCCATCCTGCGAGTGCGACCACAGCTGCCACAAGGGCAACCGCAAAGTGCTTAATTTTCATAGTGTTGTGTTTATTGTTTTAGTTAATTGAATTCGGGTATCTCATCCACGCGCACAAAGTCCATAACCTGGTGTGAGCCGTTGCGTGACTGCCACTTCATGCTCTTGCCCTTGTTCCAGAGTATCACCTGATAGTCGCAGCTCCAGTCGCCCATGCCATAGTCGTATGTGCCCGATAGGGTATATGTGCCATCCTCCTCCTCGGTGATTGTGAATGTGCCCGTAGTGTCGGTGGCATACATCGAGTCGATGTTGTCCCACATGGTGTAGCGGTGTTCGCGGCGGTCGAACTCTATATATAAATAGGTATCCTCGGCCATGGGCGTTCCCTGCCACATGGTCAACTGCCAGCTGCCGTCGAGTGTCGCATAGGTTACCGCCATGCTCTTCTCGTTGGGTAGTGGTGCAGGCTTCTCGCATCCTGCTGCGAGGAGTGTTGCAACGACTGTGAGTGCTGCAACGAGTCGGTTCAAGAGTCTCATATCTTACTTCTTTATTATTATCTTTATCATTCGCTCCGAGGGGCGTGCTGTGCCACATCCCTCAACTATTATCGCTGTCTCTATGTCGCGCATCGGCTCTGTGGTGGGGGAGTATGTTATCACTATGTCTCCCTCCGCGTTCGGTTGTAGTAGCTCGGGCTCTGTGCGTAGCGTTATACCCTCGGCTGTGGGGTGTGCGCTTAGTCTTATGGCGCTGTTGCCCACGTTTACCACCGCTATGCGCTCCGTGCGTGTGTTGCGGTCGAAGGTCACACTCTTGCGGCTCAGGCGTAGCGTGCCCATGCTCTCTGGTAGGTGCGACCACTCGTCTGTCGCCACCACGTTACCCTCCACCGTCAGACGTAACGTGGGGTGCTTTGGGTCTAGAGTGGTGTAGAGCAGTATCGGAATGGAAAATCCTCCATTGCGCCCTGCGGGGTTGAACTCCGCACGTAGCGTTATGCTCTCGCCCGCCTCGATGCGTGTTATGGGCGTTGTTACCTTTAGGCAGCTGCACGATGAGCGTATCTCCGTAATCTCTATCGCCTCGGTCGTGGTGTTGCGTAATACGAAATATGCGTTCACCCTCTCGCTATCTGCCACCTCGCCCATGTTGCGCGTTGCGGGCTCTGCGATTATGACCCCTTGTGCCACCTCCGAGAGTGTGGGGTTTACCAGCGCATCGAGCTCGGCACGCGAGAGTATCTTACGCTCCTGCGCCCCCGCCTTAACTGCCAGTAGCACCAACGCTACGGCTATATATCGCCACTTGCCGCTCATAGCCTATAACCAACCATTATCAGCACCCTCGCGCACGGTGATTGTGGCGTGGTGCTTGCTCTTATCTGTTGTTAGTGTCAATGATGTCTGACCCTCGCGCTTTGCGCTGATGATGAGCGTATTACCCTCGAGCGTTGTCGTTGCTATATTGTTGTTTGCCACCTCCACGCTCTTTGCCTCCTCGGTGAGGAAGTCAGCAATGTTGAGTGATGTTGTTGTGCCTGGTGCAAGGCAGATATTGGGTAGACGCATATCGCGACCGCTGCCGTCAATAGCCTTTAGAAGTGCTCCTGCATCTGCAAGGCGACCCATCTTACCGCGGTACTCCGCAAGGTTCATCTTTATGGGTGTAGCACCCGCCGACTCGTGGCGCATGTAGTACAACTTCTCGCCCACGAAGTACTCCTCTATGTCGCGCGCTGTGGTGTACATCAACTCGCGGAACTCCTCGCTTGTGAAGTGGCGGTGCTGCTGCTTGGCGTAGGCAAGACCGAGTGCTGCGATGCCCGAAACATGGGGGCATGCCATAGATGTACCCTCGTAGTAGCCGTAGCCCGCAACGCCGTCGATGACGAGTGTCGAAAATATCGCACCCTGCTCCATGAGTGTGCCGTTTTCATCGTAGCTTGCGTCATCCTCGCCTGGTGTGCCGTAGTACTCGAGGTCGCCACCAGGTGCGCACAACAACACCTCGCTGCCGTAGTTAGAGTAGGATGCGGGGGTGTAGTCCGCCGCGATTGCAGCAACGGAGATACACTTTGAATATGCTGCGGGGAATGATGACTGCGCTGCGTACTCGTTGCCCGATGCGAAGATGGCAAGGCCACCATCGATAACGCCATTGGGTGAGCCAGCGTAGTTAATGAAGTAGTCGAGAGCCTCCTTCTCCAAGGGGTAGAGACGTGCCCACTCCTCCTCTGTCGCGGGGCCAGGGGTGTAACCCATGATGAGGTTTGACTTTGCCGAGTTGTAGCCCCATGAGCATTGCAGAATTACTGCGCCATTATCTGCCGCATACTTCATCGCACGCGCCTCCATAGCCAATGAGCAGGAGTTGTAGCCGTCGAAGAGCTGAATGGTCATAATCTTTACGCCACGCTTGCCCTTGCCGCCACCTGCGATGCCCGCAACGCCAATGCCGTTGTCGTTTACCGCAGCGATAGTGCCTGCAACGTGTGTGCCGTGTCCTGTGCTGCCATTCGATGTCCACGAGGTGATACCCGTGTTACGCACGAAGTTGTAGCCGTAGCGGTCGTCAACATAGCCATTGCCATCGGCATCCTTGCCCGCGTAGAGCTCCTCGCCCTCGTTTACCCAGATGTTATCCATAAGGTCGGGGTGGCTCCACATAACAGCCTCATCCATCACCGCAACGATGATATCCTCATCGCCTGTGCAGAGCTCCCACGCCTCGGCGCATCCAGCATCCGAGCCCGCCAATACACCCGCACGCTCACTAGCAAAGGGTGCTGTGCCATCGTTGATGTAGCACCACTGGCGGTAGATCTCGGGGTCGTTGAAGGGCCATGCCGTTGCACGTGTTGCAGCACGGCCGTCTGCCTCGGCACAACTGATAAACTTGGGGTCAGAGTTGGGGTTGTATAATCGCTCAATAGGGCGGTTGCACTGCAATTTCTCTACCTCGCCAAGCCTTGAGAGGCGCTCGAAGGCCTTGTGCATATCCTCGCCCTCATCGAAGCGCACGATATACCAAAGGTGGAGTCCCGCCTCGCGTGTACGTGCCTCGTTAGCGCTATCAACGGGGAATACGCGCTCGAAGGAGTATGCCCCGAGGATCTCCAACACCTCATCTGTCGATGGTATGCCTGAGCGTGTTGCCGCACCACCTGAACGTGTCATCGTCTGGTCGAGAATAGCCTCCATCTCGGGGGCAAACTTTATGATTGCCTCACCCGCCGTAGCACCCTCGGGCACAACAACCGTTGCAGTAGTGTTGTCGGGTACAGACACAGGGAGGTTTTCCTGGACGCAGCCAGCGATGAGTGTCGCCGCTGCAACTATCGTGATATATCGTTTCATGTTACTCCTCAATTTCATCGTTAAACTCAAATCTGCCACGCATAAGTGGGTATACCTCGAAGTAGTACTCGCGCGATGTGGGCTCGTTCGAGAAGCCTACGCGGTTACCATTGCTATCAACGCCATCCTCCTGCTGCACGTAGATGAGGCTCTCGGCGCTCCACTCCATAAGGCGTGGGTGGTAGAGCAGCCACTCGGGCAACTCGCCAGAGAGGAAGTTGAGGTTGAGACGCAGGCTGCGCATGTTGGGAAGCACGCGAGGAAGCCCCCTCTCTACTGCCCAGGCGAGCGTGTCGCCACGCTCCACAAAGTCCTCGTGGGCGTATGCTCTAACGCCCTTCTCGCCAACCTTGAAGTCGGGAATCTCGCCCTCGAAGTAGTCGTACGACAATGCCAACTCCTCGAGATTCTCCCAGAGGAAGAGACGCTCAAGGGCGTTGTCCACCTCCGAGTTGTGGTGCATGCCTATGCCCTCAGCGTGAGACGATGCGCCGCGCAGGT
>JAFZGE010000084.1 GCA_017555545.1 Alistipes sp. | reverse complement strand
GTAGCAGCCTCGAGCTGATCGTTGAAGTACTTATTCTTGCCGATAGCTGCGAGAGCCTCAGCAGCCTCCTCGCCAGCCTCCTCAGCGATAGCCTTATTTGTGCTATTCTTAGCGATAGCAGCATAGTCATCAGCCGAGAGTACGAGCTCGAAATTCTTAGAATCAGTAATAGCACCACTATTCTCATAACCAGGTAGATAGTGCTCGTTGAAATAGTCAGTCTGGCAGCCAACGCCCATAAGAGCTACACCCGCCATCAAAGCAATCTTGCGAAAAATATTCTTATTCATAGTAGTTGCAGCAATTAGAAGTTAAGCTTGAGACGAACAGTGTATGTACGGCCGAATGAGTACATAACAGCGTAGCAGTCCTGCCAGCCATTAGCATCGGTAGCACACTGTGCATCCATAACGTAGTTGTAGTCGTAGAGGTTGTTAACGTTACCGTAGATAGTAGCGTTGAGCTTACCCATCTTGAATGAGTAGCTTGCAGAGAGGTCAACCTGGTGACCTACGGGGATCTTCCAAGGATCGTTAACGGTAGTAACTGTGTTTGCTACAGCTGTAGAACCGAGGTAGAAGTCAGCGTAGTTGTTAGCGTAGAGGTTGAAGTTAGCGCTGATACGCATACCCTTGAAGGGGTAGAAGTCTGCGCCAACAGCAGCAGTTGTCTGTGCAGAACCTGCAACGTGAACACCCTTCTGCTCGAGCTCAATCCATGCGTGATCCTCAGCCATGATACCTGAAGCTACTGTACCGTCCATCTTAGCGGTCATAGGCTGACCCTGAGAGTCGTAGTAGTAACCACGAGCGTTGCTTGACCAGATCCAGTCACCCCATGAGAGCATACCAGTAAGGTTGAGCCAGTGTGTAGGCTTGTAACGGAGGTCGAGCTCAACACCTGCGTGGCGTGCGTCGATACCTGTAAGGTTTACACGAGCGTAGTCGCCATTAGACATGAGCTTAGAACGAACGTCTGACTTATCCATCCACAATGTGTAGTATGCGTTAACGTTAAGAGCGAACTGCTCGGTGCGGAGACCGTAGCCACCCTCAACAGAGAATACCTTCTCGTTAACAGCATCGGGGTTAGTCATGTGGCTTGTTGTTGACTGCAAGAATGCACCACCAGAGAAGAATGGAGCACGTGAGATGTAACCGATGTTAAGGAAGAGGTTCGAAGCCTTGGTTACGTTGTAGTTAACACCTGCCTTTGCTGTGAAACCGGTGAAGTTGATGGTCTCAGAACGCTGGTGTGCCTCATCGTAGTAGAAGCGGTCAACACGCCAGTAGCCTGTGTTAGATACTGAACCTGAAACAAATGCGCTGAGCTTGTTGCGTGAGTACTCCAACTGTGCGAATACACCCTCCTGGTGTACGTGGCCATCGTAGTCACGATATACGATATCACCTACGGTGAGCTTCTCGTTCTTCCAAGTAGGATCAGCAGCAGCGATATTGTTCTCAACCTTTACGTTCTTACGGTCTGTGTCATCGATGAAGTACTCACCACCATAGAGGTCGATAATCTCGTTGGTGTGCTTACCTACGTAGTAACGTACGTCAACACCTGCCGAGAGCTCCAAACCTGGAAGCAACTCGTTGGTGTATGTAGAGAGCAAACCATACCACATGTGGTCGTTAACCGACTTCGACATGATCATGTTAGAACCTGTGTCGCTAGCAGCGTTCATATCCTGAATTGCACCATAGTCGAAGGTACCATCAGACTTACGGAAGTTGTAGAGCAACTGACCGTTAGAAGAACCGTTCCACATTGAGCGGTAAGATGATGTACGACCCTGACCAGAGTAGCCCGAGCCACGACCGATAGACATGTAGAGAGCAGTAGAGAGCGATGACTTGTGGTCAATCTGCCACTGGTGGTTCAACGAAATCTGGGGCTTGTGATACTCGTTAGTCATTGACGAGCGCTCCTTGCCATTGTTGTCGAAACCGTAAACAGCGTTGTAGCGATACTTGTTCTTCTCGCCAGTCCACTTAGCAACCTTATCCCACTCCTCGATTGAGAGACCTGCGTAAAGAGGCTTACGCTGGTTGTGCTTCTGGGGAGCACCGAATGCTGTCAATGAGAGCTGGTGCTTAGAGTTGATACGCTTAGACACGTTGATGAACCAGTTGTAACCCTCGTAGCTTGTGCCCTGGATATAACCATCACCCCAACGCTTTGCAAGCAACATGCTTGCTGCCCAGCCGTTGTCCATAAGACCTGTAGAGAGGCTGATAGACATTGTGTTAGCACCGTCATTACCTACGCCGTAAGATACGCTACCACCACGCTTAGCGTCGATGGTGTTAGTAACGATGTTGATAGTACCACCAACTGAAGGAGATGAGATCTTTGACGCACCCATACCGCGCTGTGTCTGCATAGAGCGAGTAACGTCAGAAAGACCAGCCCAGTTAGACCAGTATACACCACCCCACTCCATGTCGTTAACGGGTACACCGTTGATCATAACAGCGATGTTAGCCGACTTAAAACCACGCATGTTGATCTTAGAGTCGCCATAACCACCACCATCCTTGGTTACGTAAACACCAGGAGTAGACTTCAAAATCTCGGGGAACTCCTGGCCACCGAGCTTGAACTCGATCTCGCTTGCTGCAACAGTTGATACAGCAACGGGGGTACGGCGCTGCACAGCCACAGACTGTGTAATCACGATATCCTCCATGGCGATAGCCTCAGCCTCCATCTTGATAGTGCCAAAATCCTGGCGACCAGTCTTAGCTGTCAAGGCGATAGTCTGAGTCTTGTAGTTCAGGTAGCTTACCTGAATAGCATCAGCACCACGAACCGAGAACTGGAAGTTACCACCAGCATCGGTAGATGTGCCCTGTGTTGTCTCGGGAACTACGACTGTAGCACCGATAAGAGGCTGGTCGTTCTCATCAACAACCATACCTGTGACGACCATCTGAGCTGAGGCGATGTAGCCAACAGTCAGACCAAGCATCAAAAGTAAAAGTCTCTTCATAAGCAATTAGTTAAAAAAATTATGTTTGGTAAAATTAAGTTTTATCTGAGTCCTCGCTGGCGAGCATAACGCCAGAATTTCAAGGCTTTGCGCTTCTTGCTCCAGCCGAAATCAGCAACAGCGATATCCCATAACGAGTAGAAATCAATCTGAGGGCGTATCGTAAGCAGATAGTCGCACGTAGC
>JAFZGE010000083.1 GCA_017555545.1 Alistipes sp. | reverse complement strand
GTTTCTTCCAGATGGGCAATGACCACAACTACCTCGATGACTTCACCAACCGCGCTATCATGCAGAAGGTGGCTCGCGAGTGCTATTTGCCTATGAATGCCTTGCTCTTGAGCCTTATCGAGGAGCATAAGGGTGCTTTCAAGGTGTCGTTCTCAATCACTGGTTCGGCTGTTGAGCAGTTCAAGGCTTACGCGCCTGAGGTGTTGGAGTCGTTCAAGAAGTTGGCTGAGACTGGCTGCGTAGAGTTCCTCGGTGAGACATACTCTCACTCACTCTCATCGTTGGCTTCGGCTGAGGAGTTCAAGAACGAGGTTAAGCTCCACTCTAAGATGCTTAAGGAGGAGTTCGGCGTTAAGCCTACTGCCTTCCGTAACACAGAGCTTATCTACTCTGACGGCATCGCTAAGATGGTTGAGGATATGGGCTTCAAGACTATGTTGGCTGAGGGTGCTAAGCATATCCTCGGTTGGAAGTCGCCCAACTTCGTATATACAGATGCTAACGACAACAAGCTCCGCCTCTTGTTGCGCAACTACAAGCTTGCTGACGACATCGCCTTCCGCTTCTCTAACGAGGGCTGGCCTGAGTGGCCTCTCACAGCCGACAAGTTTGCTGGTTGGGTAGCTGCTGAGACTGGTGATGTAGTAAACCTCTTCATGGACTACGAGACATTCGGTGAGCACCAGAAGGCATCTACTGGCATCTTCGACTTCGTTAAGGCGTTGCCTGGTGCTATGTTGGCTACAGGTCAGGTTGCATTCGCTACTGTTAGCGAGGCGGCTAAGAAGTTGCAGCCCGTAGCTGTTTTGCATAGTCCTCACGCTATGTCATGGGCAGATGAGGAGCGCGATGTTACTGCATGGCTTGGCAACGACCTCCAGAACGAGGCATTCGCTAAGTTGTATGCCCTCGCACCCAAGGTTAAGAAGACTAAGAACAAGGACTTCGAGTATGTATGGCACTTCATGCAGAACTCTGACCACTTCTACTATATGGCAACTAAGTGGTTCTCAGATGGTGACGTACACTCATACTTTAACCCCTACGGCTCGGCATACGAGGCATTCATCAACTACATGAACGTCTTGTCTGACTTCGATATCGAGCTCACAAAGGCTGGTAAGGAGTAATCCTTCAGGCGATATAAACAGAGAATGGCGATACCATACGGTGTCGCCATTCTTTTTGTCTTATAGACATCTTATTGTAGTGTGCTTAAATAAGTAGGGCTGTTCAGCGTGTGCCGAACAGCCCTAATCATAGCAGTATCTATTGCTTACTTAAGCTGGATGCCGTAGTATGCCTCAACAGCAGCCTTAGCACGCTTGTGGTAAGCCTCCTCGCCTGCCTCGATCTTATTCTCGCGAACAAGACGTGTAGGAACGTTGATCTTCTCTGCATCCAAAGATGTCATTGAGTAAGTCTCAGGACGTGCCATAGGAGTGCGAGCCTCGCCGATTGTTGGGAGTGACTTAGAAACACCCTTGCCAGCCGCAGCATTAGCCTTAACGCTTGCAGCCTTAGCACCAGCATTACGTGTGAGGGTTACCTCGCCACGAACACGTGGGTTAAGAGGTGTAGCGTAGCCATTCTGGATCTGTGCAACACAAGGATAGTAGTACTCAGTAGTGCCAGAGCCATCAGTGTATACGATAGGCTTGATGGTGATTGTGTTGTAATCAGCTGATACCTCTACAGGGAAGCGAGCGTCGATGAGAGTTGTACCATCAGCGTTGATGATGTCACCACCGAGGTATGTGCGCTCGCCGATAGCCAACATGTAGAATGCGAAGTCGAGACCAAAGTTGAAGGTCTCCAATGGGTACTCGCGCTCGATGTCGATAGGCAACCATACGCTACCATCTGCGTCAATCTCGAAGTTCCACTTAGGACCGAAGTCGTAGAACATGTGCTCAACCTTGTTTGTAGAGTAGTCGCTTGCGGTGAACAAGTCGTAAGGTGTAGCTACGATGTCGAGCATGTAGTTAGGATCTGCGAAGTTGTAGCCGAGACACAAGAGACGGTTGAAACCACGTGTACGTGTGTTATACCACTTAGTCAATCGGATAAGCTCATCGTAGAGCTCCTCAGTCTCAGCATCGCTGATACCTGCAGCACGATAGATGTCGTATACCTCCTGTGGTACGCTCTCCTCGTATGGAAGACCACCCATGATAGATACGTTAGAAGTGTATGTGCCAGCGTTCTCGAACTTGTGCTCGCCAGTAGCGTTGCCCTCAGCGTCAGTTACTGCTACGTAGTTCTCCATGTGTGCTGAAGCTGTCCACTCGCCCTGGAGTTTCTCGAAGAGCTCAGAGTTTACGCGTACGGGGAAGTTAGCGTTAGGAGTAGTGTACTCAGCAACGGCCTTTGACTCAGGCTCGTCGGGGTTGTTGCTTGAACCCTCCCAGTTGTAACCGAGCACTGCGAGACGTGTTGTAGCGTTGTCGCGTGATGAGATCTGGAAGTTGAAGCCGTTAGCCGAGTTGATAAGACCAATCTCTGTTGCGCCAAGTGGGTTACCCATGCCCTTGAGGAGTGAAGTGTAGCTGTACTCCTTGAGGATAG
>JAFZGE010000082.1 GCA_017555545.1 Alistipes sp. | reverse complement strand
GGTAGATCTCCTTGCGGGGAGACTCACCCTCCCATTTCTCGTAGAGTGCCATAGTGCCGTCGGGCGACTTTACGTATGACATGATGAGGTTGTCGGTAGTGAATACCACCTTACCCTCCGACTCCTTGTTGTAGTCGTAGAGCACCACGCTGCGTCCGTCGAGCTCCATATACTGGTGTGTGCCCTCAACGGGAGTTAGCGAACCTGGCGCTATGTACTTAGCAGGCACCTCACGCGCCTCCACCATCTCGAGGTAGCTCACCTGCGCCATTGCAGAACCCGCCACGAGAAGCGTCATAATTGTTGTAAATAGTCTTTTCATATAGTCTTAGGTTTTAGTTTATCAAAGTAAAACAACTCTATCAAACTCTAATTGTTAAGATGATTTGAAGCTAGTCGCAGAACGAAAAAGCGGAGTTTACTTAGAGTAAATGAGCATTTTGAGTTCAAGCTAGATTTCAAATCAACCAACAAGACAGCGTTTAAATATCGTCCATTGAGAAGTCGTAGCTAAGGCGCTTACCTGTTGTAAACTTCGAGTTATCGAGCTTCGAGTTGAACTGATCAACAGTAACGCGGATATTCTCCTCGTAGGGTGGCATGAGCAGGTCGAAGTTGAGCGCATAGTTGATTGCTGTCTCGATGATAGATACGAGCGCCTCGCGATCAATCTTCTTATTACCAAAGGCCATGGGGCGCACAAGAGTCTGGCGCTTGCCCTCAACCCAGAAGCACTTCTCGCGGTTGATGAAGATGCGACCAATGAGGTAGCCCTCATCTGCGGTACGGTTATACTTGAGCGAGTCAGATAGGAAGTTATAGATGTTGATAACGCCTACGTATGAGTTCTCCTTGTTCTGCTGCAAGTAGCTATTCTGCCAGATGATATGGTTAGAGTCGAACTCGAAGACATCGGTATGCATCTGCACAAGGAGGATGTCGGAAGCGACCTGCAACTGCGCCTCGAACTTACCACGGTCGCGGTACTCGATACGCACACGGCGGTCGAGTTTGCCGTCGAGCTCATCATCGATCTCTGAGGCCATCTCGAAGAGGGTCTCCTTGAGGTCGTTGAATGTAGAAAATGTATTGTCGAAAATCTGCTGCTTAAGGCTCGACTTCTTGACGATTGCCTCAAGGATCTTCTCACGTAGGGTACTCATACTCTATTCTGTTTTTGTTATTTTACCACTTCTGAATGCGTATTGTGCGACCCGCCGCAAGGGGTGCGTTGCTACGCGATGTATTCTGCTTTGTAAGGCTCTTGAGGCGTATGCCATAGAGCTGCGAGATGTCGTGGAGTGTCTCACCCTCCTTGACTGTGTGCAAGAGCTCCTCACCCATCCATGAGGGGAGCTTGCGCTCGATATAGACGATATCGCCCTCCTCGAGCTGCGCCTTGCGGTCAACATCGTTGAAGCGACGGAGGTTGCGCGCCGATACTGCAAAGAGCTCAGCAAACTTCTCGTAGGTATCGCCCTTCTTCGCAACAACATAGTGCGCACGGTTTGTGAGGTATACGTTGTAGCCCTGGTGAGCATTTATCGTTACGCGGAAGTTGTTGGGGTCGATGCCGCTATCGGCATATGCTGTAGCGATATCGCGAAGCTCGGCATCATCTGCAACCATTGTGGGAGCATCGGGGAGGTCGAGCTTAGAGGTTGTACTCTCCTTGAGCGCCGATAGGTCGATGTCGGCACGCTTTGCGAGGTAGTCATCATACTGCTTGATGCCATTCTTCTTGTCGAGAAGATGGAGGTTGTAGCGCTCAATAACACCTATAAGACGGTCTGCATAGTCGGGCGCTGTGGCATAGCCCGCCTTTTTGAGACCCTTCGCCCAGTTTTTGTAGTCATCGGCATCGTATGAGAAGAGGAAGTCGTAGCGACTACCGCCATTCAAGAAGTCGGCATGGTCACGGAATGAATCCTCCGCCGTGTCGTAAACACGGAAGCAGTCGTTGGGGTCATCATCAGCATGAATGATTGTAGCACCTGTCCACGAGCCCTTGCACTTTATGCAGAAGTGGTTGTTTGCCACGCGCGCAAGGTAGCCATTGCCATATCCCGACTCGAGGATTGCCTGACCCATGGTGATGCTGGCAGGAATGCCATATATCTCCATGTGCTCGACAGCCACATTGCGCCATTTGTAGATATACTCCTCGGGCGTAAGTTTCACCCACTCCTCTGTGGGCTGCTTCGCAACACCCTCTGGCTCAGCAACCTGCGCCGAGAGCGTAAATGGCATTATGAGTGTCATTGCCACGGTGAGCAACGCGCCTAACATCAATGTTTTATTGTGCTTTATCATAGTTTTCTATAGTCGTATATTTGCTGTTTGGGCAAAGATATAAAATTTACTCTAAAAAATCAATACTAATTGAAAATTAGTAGCTCGGGAATTTAAAGAGTTTAAGGAATTTAGGGAGCGTGCTTTGATTTGCAAAGACACTAAACTCACTACATTCCCCAAACTCCCTAAACTCCCTAAACTCCCTAATCACAACATTAATTAGCACCGATACCAAATTTCTTGTCAGAAGGGGTTAGATGTGGCACTGACATGAAAATAGCCAGGATGGGTAGTACTCGACGTACGTCCCATTCTGGCTATTGATTGAGAGGTCGCAGATGACCCCTTATCACAAGAAATTATAGATTCTTCTTACGAACTGCCTCAAGCATATCCACTGTCATAGACTCGAGATCCCACTGTGGCTTCCAACCCCACTCCTCGCGTGCGCAAGTGTCATCGAGTGAGTTAGGCCAGCTGCGTGAGATAACATCCTTAACGGGATCTACGTTGTACTCCATCTGGAAGCCAGGCACGTGG
>JAFZGE010000011.1 GCA_017555545.1 Alistipes sp. | reverse complement strand
TTGGTGGGGTAGTTGGGGGATGGTTGAGCGCAGACTTTGAGGCCCACCCCATAAGGACTCAATAGAACTCATCAGAGCCCTTCAGAATACACTTAGCCTAAGCACCCAACCCTACGAGTAGATACAAATTAAAACCTGCCTGACGCGATGTCAGGCAGGTTTTTGTGTAGGGTGGTGTTGTGGCCTACAAAACCATGAATGTGCCATTCTGGTGAGGATTCTCCCAGAACTTGAATGGCTCCGACATGTTGTAGCCCTCGCCCTCGGTGCGTGTGGGTGTGAACTCTATGTAGTTCCACTCGCCGAACTTACCCTCGGCATCCTCCGCAAACCATGAGAGTGAGTATGTCGTATCGAAGACGCAACCGCTATAGCGACCCCATGACTGGTCTACGTGGCTCACGGTGTCGTTCTTGAGCAATGGGATGAGGTGGTCTACGCCCAACTCATAGTACTCCAAAGGTAACCATACACCGCCATACCAGTGTGCAGCCTGCTCATTGGGGGTATACTCTATATATATAATACAGTTGTCCTCATAGCCAGCCCACATCATAGGCTCCAACTTCGCGAGGTCGGCGCCATTGAAGAGGTAGTATTTCACATCTACGCCAGCCTCCGACTCGTTCCATGGAATTGAGGGGGTCTCAAACTGGAACTCAAAGAAGCGTGTGGTGTTAGTGCCCGACCAGCCGCATACAACGAGCGAGTAGAGCGAGTCTGATGACCAGTAGTAGCTGCTCTCGTCTGTGCCCATCTTCGCGTAGTACTTAGCCTGACCGTCGAAGTACTCCTCATCGAGCATGTGCATCATCTCGTGGTCGTTGATCGTGCCATCTTCGTTGCGATACCAGTCTACGTACTCTGTCTTCATGACGCATGCCACCCAGTATTCGTTGTCTACAGAGGGGATAACGCGGATTATGGGGTGATCCCATGAGTTCTGAACGAGCTCCACCTGGAATGTCATGTTCGAGGGCTCTACTTCGGCTGCCTGCTGGTCGTAGCGCGCTACGGCTGTTGTGCGCGAGCCGTTGTGGTCTACGCCAAAGACGTAGATGCGGTATGTCTTACCCGCCTCGAATGTCCAATCGAGGTCGGCACGACCCCATACGGTCTGCTCGCCTGTGAAGATCCACTCGGCATTGCTCCAGTTGACGCCAGCACCATAGAATGCCTCATCGAAGCGTGCCTGCTCCATGTTGATAAGGCGCTGTGCCATCTGCTCATCGCCATATGCGCCACAGATGCCATCCTCAACGGGGCAGATCATATAGCGTGTGTCGGCGTTCGAGGGCTTGACGTTGATAAGGATGTCGGTCTGCTTAACCTCGGGGCATGAGATTGCAAATGTGCAGTCATCGATGATGCCGCCCGATACGGTTGTGAACGAGCCGATGTTTACGGGTGTTGTAGTGGCGTTGCAACGGCTGTCCATGCCCCATGCGATGATGTGATACTTAGTGCCGCTCCAGAGCTGTGTGGGGGTCTGTGATGATGTGCCCGAGTGGATGATGCTGAGCAGATCTGCGCCATTTGCAACCTGAGCTGCGATATTGCTGATCATGTTAACCATTACGGCGTAGTCATCATACTTGGCATAGTCCATCTCAGAGATGTATGTCCAGTAGTAGTAGTCATCGTTGCTTGGCGTAACGGTGATGCTGGCAGAGTTTGAGGTGATGTTCTCCACGCTGAGCGTAAACTCGATGTCCGATGTCGCGATAATCTCTGTGGTGAACTCGCAGAAGCAGATGTCGGTCTTGCGTGTGCCGTCGAGATCCATGCCGTAGCAGTATGCTACGTACGATGTCTGTGGATCGAGGTCGCTGTATGGCATCAACACCTCGCTGCCATCTGCCGAGAAGAGCTGCTTGTTCAAGCCGAGGTACTCCTCGAGGCTCATGCCGTAGTGCTCAGCAAGCTCGTAGAGCCACTCGATGTCATCCTCGTAGAGAGCCTCGAAGTTGTTGGTCAACTGATACATCTCGAAGTAGCTCTTGTCGACAACAAGGAAGAAGAAGGGACCCTCGTAGTTGATGGGCACGTAGTTCACCAGGCTGCTATATGCGCCTGTTGGCGTAACGTTAATCACGAAGTCGCTATCTGCCACGCCCTGCGTAACGGTGATTGTGGTGCTGCAATAGCGCTCATAGAAGATTGTGATGGTTGTGCTACGCGCCTCCTTTGTTGGGTTAGCCTCGACGTCGCACTGGATGATGGTGTCGTAGACCTTGAAGTTGCGAATCCACGAGTCGCTGCACTCCACAGAGGGCTTTACGCCATCTGCGCCGTTTAGGGTGTAGGGGATGTTGAGCTTGCCACCAAGGCCGTTCATCTCGGCGTCGCTGGCAACGATCTTCATCTCGCCTACCGATGGGTCGTTGTTGCACGATGTGAGCTCCACGGCGGCAAAGAGCACCGTGAAGAGCGTGATGATGTTAAATAGACGTTTCATTTTTTAGGTTTATAGTGTTTTGTTGTTACTCTGCGCTAATGCCGTCGATAAAGCCCGTGAAGGTGTCGACAACGTGCATGCCATCGGCAAATGTGAGGTCGAAGCTGATGGTGTAGCTCTTATCTGCGTTGATTGTGAATGTCGCCCAGCCCGCAGTTGCGCTCTTCTGAGAGATGCCATACGAAATCTTTGTGTAGCTCTTGTCGAGACAGCCGCTGCTTGTGCCACCCAAGGTGTATGTACCCTCGGCGATGTAGTCAAGACCGCTTGTGAGGTTGTAGAGGTCGAGGTTGATATAGGCGTAGGTCTGACCATCGCCCATAGAGCCGAGCGTGCTGCCCTTGGTGAGGAGCTGAACGCCAAAGTTGTTGCCGCTATACTTCTTACCCTCAGCCTTTACGATACCCGTAGCAGTGGGCTGCACCTCATCGCCACCTGCGTCGTCTGTTACGGTGATGTTGATGATGTCGCCTGTATAGCTACCTGTGTATGTGACGCCATCGTTGCAAGTGATTGCGAAGTTGATGGTGTAGGTCTTGTCTGCATTGATTGCCAATGTCGCCTCGCCGCTTGTCGCCTTGCTGTCCGCTGGCATCACCTTGGTGTAGGCGGGATCCATCTCGCCTGGCGCTGTGCCCGCAACGACATATGTGCCCGCTGCGATGTAGTCGAGGCTGCTGTTGATGTTGTAGAGGTCGAATTGGATGTATGCCACGCTCTGGCCTGCGCCAGTCTGTGTCCAGCCGCTACCAGGGGTGAAGAGCTGCAATGCGTAGTTGCCGCCGCCATAGATCTGTGCGTTTACATACTCGATTTCGAGCTCTACGCCATTCTCAATATTGCCACCGCCGCTGCCATTGGGGAGGTTGAAGCCTTCGATAGCGCCCACGTATGTGCCCGCGCATACATCATTATTTGAGAGTGTGATGTTCACGGTGATGGTGTATGTCTTGTCGCCATTATCCTCAAATATTGCGCTACCCGACTTGAAGCCTACGCCGTCGTTCCAGCTTGTGCCGTACCAACCGCTGCAGATGCCGCCAGGCGCCCAGCCAGTCTCTACGGTGTATGTGCCAGGTGTAATGTATGCGCTCTGCCATGCGATGTCAACGAGGTCGAGCTTGAGCTGCTTGCCGTTGTCTGCTATGAGGTATACGTATGACTCGGCGCTGTCATAAGAGTAGTAGCCGTTTGCCGATACGAAGTTGAGCTCCTCGGCGCCAGTCTCGATGACCATGTTGTAGATCTCGCCCTCGTAGTTGCATACCCATGTGCGGCGTGAGTCGGTCTCGGTCATACGGAACTCGACGTTGTAGTTGTTCTCGCCGAGCCACTCTACGATAACCTCACCGCCGTTAATCTCGGGTGTGCCGTTACTGAATGTTGTGAATGAGAGCGTTGCGAGGTCTACATATCCTGCCTCGGTGCTATTTGCGATTGTGTATCTGCCCGCAGGGAGACGCTCCGCGCCAGCCTCTGCATAGAAGTCCAAGGTGATGCTGTCGGCAGAGTCGGTGCCCGCAGTCTTGAATGTGATGTTGAACTGACCTTCAGCGTTGTCAGCGATGGTGTTGCGCGATGCTGCAACCCACTCGAAACCATTCTCGAAGCTCATGCCCTCGATCATGCCCTTATACTCTGTCTGAAGTGTGCGGCCGTTGGCGTCAATGACGTCGATGGCGATGTTGTACGAGAGGTCATCGTTGATAGATACCACGATTGTACCGCTGTCGAGTGTCGCCTTTGTGCCGTTTGCAGTGTATGATGAGTAGTAGTAGTCGATCTCGCCCGCTGTGAAGCTGTAGCCAGAGTTCTTAACGGTGTAAGTACCCTCGTAGAGGTAGCCGAAGCGGTAGTTGTAGGTGTAGATGTCTGCCACGAGCTTGATTGCCTCATCCTCTGTTGCGAAGACCACGTTGTGGTACTGACCCTTCCATGTCGACTTGGCTGTTGCAAACTCGACGTTCTCGGGTGCGGGCTCTGCGAGGATCATATCCTCTACCTCGCCCTCGTATGTGAAGTGCATATATTCGCCATTTGTCTCCTGGAGCGTGATGTCGAAGGTGTAGCCACTCTCATCACCCTCAACGACTACCGTAGCCTCGCACTCGGCATCCATGTGGTAGAATGTTTCGGTGTCGAGAACTGCGAACTCACACTCATCGTAGCTCACGCCCTTGTTTGCGATGGTGTATGTGCCCGCCTGGAGTGTTGTATCCTCCTCGGCACCCACCAAAACGAGTGTGAGCACATGGTTTGCCTCCTCGCCATTGTCGCGGAACTGCAAGAAGAAGTGGTTGTCGGGTACGCTCTCGCCAATCTCCTGGCTTGAGTAGCGCTTTGCCACGGCAAATGACTCGTCGTAGAGATACTCCACGGGTGCAGGGCTCTCTGCCTTTGTCGTCATGTCGATAGAACGGCTTACAACATTGCCTCCATTGGATGCTGCAACAACGATTGTGTAGGTCACGTTGGGCTCGAGGTCGCTAATCTCAACCTCAGTCGCCTTGTTGCCCTCGATGGCGAAGCCCTCGCCAAGAACTGTCGCTGCTGATGGTGCTGTGGCGATGTCATCGGTGTAGAGGTATGCAACTCTCTCTACCGACTTTGTCTCTACGGTGAATGTCACCGAATAGGTTGTCGCTGTGCCCTTGGTTAGGGTGAGCTCTGGCGTCGCTGCGGGCTCATCGCTTGGAGTACATCCCGCCATGAGCATCACGAAGCCAATAAGTAGAATCGAAAATAGTCGTTTCATCGTTTATAGTTTTTATTGTTACTTATTTTCTGCTGCCTAAATCTTCGATTTAGTTACACAAAATTAACAATAAAACCCTAAACGACAAAATCTGTTTAGCATAAATATGATATGTATGCGGGAAGGATGATTTGATGTGCGGTCTGAGGTTCTCGCCGCAGGGGTCTATTTAAGCCCACTTGCTAAAAGCGCCAAGCCGTGTCTTTTGTTTTCTATGCCATAGCCCACAAGCCAAGCTTGTGCTGGGTATAAAAAAACAAAAGGTATCGATTTCTCGATACCTTTTTGCTTCGTGGTCTAGCGGAGAGGGAGGGATTGGCTACTACGCTCCCGTTGGTCGCTCCGCTTAACGCCTTTCCCTTCTGCTCGCCGCAGAGGCCCTTGCAAGCCAACTGCGCAAAAAAGCAGCAAGCCGCCCATCTTTTGTTTTTCACACCTCTGTCTGCAAGTAAACTTGCGCCAAAGGTATAAAAACAAAAGGTATCGATTTCTCGATACCTTTTTGCTTCGTAGTCTTGCGGAGAGAGAGGCTCCAGAACTTTTAGAATCATAGAAAATCACAAAATTTCAAATCGTTGTAGATTAAGCGTTTATAAAATTGTTAAATTCATTGAAGTTCATAGAGTGCATTTTGATATATGAAAAATTGGGTGTAATTTTGGGTGTAACTTTTTAACGCACCCAATTTATGAACATTAAAAGAAACATCATTTTTGCCTTGGAGAGCCGTAAGAAAAACGGTGTTCCCGTCATTGAGAACGTCCCCATCCGAATGAGAGTTATTTTTGCGAGTCAGCGTATAGAGTTTACAACAGGCTACCGCATTGATGCTGCTAAATGGGATGCAGACAAAC
>JAFZGE010000081.1 GCA_017555545.1 Alistipes sp. | reverse complement strand
GCACGTGCCTTGCGCCACGCCATCGAGGGCAGCTACAACCACCAGTGGACACTCTCAGCATTGCAGCTCCACCCCGCGGGCATCATCGTAGCAGATGACGCAGCCGTAGAGGAGCTCCGCGTAGCGACATACCGCTACTTCAAGGATATCGAGCGCTAAAAAACTAACACACAACAATATACACCAATGAAAGAGGTACTCAAATATTATAAGGACTTTCCAAAGGAGGGCATCGTATTTGTTGATATCATCCCTTTCCTTCAGAACAAGGCCATCTTCCGCGAGCTCACACACCGCGTAGGCGAGGCTTGCACAACAGCAACAATCATCGCACCCGAGGCGCGTGGTTTCCTCTTTGCTGCACCCCTTCTCACCGAGGCGGAGCACGTAGAGAACATCGTTCCCGTACGTAAGAGCGGCAAGCTCCCCTTCGCTGAGGGCGACCTCATCGAGGTGCTTATCCAGAAGGAGTATGGCTTCGACAAGCTCTACTACCGCAAGAGCGACATCGCTACAAGCCCCGCAACGGGTGATGTTATCGAGGTGAGCATCCTCGATGACGTACTCGCAACAGGTGGCACAGCCGAGGGTCTCGCAGAGTCACTCCAGAGCCTACGCATCGTGAAGGATGGCAAGGAGTATGGCGTGAAGGTTAAGGAGTTTGTCTTCATCGTGGAGATTGAGGAGCTTGGCGGCAAGGCACGCTTGGAGAAGATTGCCCCCGTGCGCTCTATCACAGTAATTTAGTCTGACACACAACGGTTTATAGCGATGTCTGAGATACTTCGTCGAGAGATAAAGTATGTCGGCGGCGTGGGTGAGGTACGCGCACGCCTCCTCGAGCGTGAGGTGGGCGTACGCACCATTGGTGACCTTCTTGCACGCTATCCCTATCGCTATATCGACCGCACACGCACCTTCCGCATCTCGGAGATTGATGAGTCGATGGAGACCACCTATGTGCGTCTCCGTTGCCGCGTTGTGGGCAAGTCGTTCACGGGAGAGGGCGCCAAGCGCCGCTTCATGGTCGAGGTTACCGACCCCACGGGTAGTGCCGAGCTTGTATGGTTTCAGGGCATCAAGTGGGTGGAGAAGCGCATAGAGCTCAATCGCGAGTATATGGTCTTTGGTCGCCCCTCGATATTCAAGGGGCGCGTGAGCCTCGTACACCCCGAGATAGAGCCCATAGAGCAGGTGCTATCGCGCAAGGAGGAGAGTGGCTTTCAGGGCATCTACTCCACCACCGAGAAGCTATCGACGGCAATACCGCTAAAGGCGATGCACACCATCGTGCAGAATGCATGGCGCATCGTGGAGAGCGACCCCACGGCATATCGCGACCCATTACCTCAGGACTTGCGCCTACGCAATGGGCTTATGTCGCTGCGCGAGGCCGTCTACAACATCCACTTTCCGCAATCTGCAGAGCAGCTACGCCAGGCACGCTACCGCCTGAAGTATGACGAGCTACTGGGCGTACAGCTAACAATACAAGCCCGCCGCACCGACCGCCAGAAACGTGGCGGAGGATTTATCTTTCCACGTGTGGGTGAGGCATTTAACACCTTCTTCAAGGAGAAGCTACCCTTTGCGCTTACGGGGGCACAGCAGCGCGTAATCAAGGAGATTCGCGCCGATATGATCTCGGGCAAGCAGATGAATCGCTTGTTACAGGGCGATGTGGGTAGCGGCAAAACGATGGTTGCCTTTATGTCTATGCTCCTGGCCGTAGACAACGGCTTCCAGGCCTGCATCATGGCACCCACGGAGATTCTGGCACGCCAGCACTACGCCTCTATGATGCGCTTTGCTGAGGGTTTACCCAATGTGCGCATTGCAATCCTTACGGGATCATCAAAAACCAAGGAGCGACGCACAGCCCTTGAGGGCATTGCCTCGGGCGAGGTAGATATCCTTGTCGGCACACACGCACTAATCGAGGATGGCGTGCAGTTCTCAAACCTCGGATATGTGGTTATCGATGAGCAGCACCGCTTTGGCGTGGAGCAGCGCGCAAAGCTATGGACAAAGAACCAGCAACCGCCCCACATCCTTGTGATGACGGCGACACCCATACCGCGCACCCTCGCAATGACGCTATATGGTGACTTGGAGGTATCGGTTATCGATGAGTTGCCCCCAGGCCGACAGCCTATACGCACCTACCACTACTACGACTCGCTACGCCTGAAGATGTTTGGCTTCCTGCGTAATGAGATAGCCAAGGGCAGACAGGTTTACGTCGTTTATCCGCTTATTAAGGAGTCGGAGAAGATGGACTACAAAGACCTTGAGGATGGCTACGAGTCGCTCTCGCGTGACTTCCCACTACCGAAGTATCGCATCACGGTGTGTCACGGCAAGATGCGCCCCGAGGATAAGGATGCGGCCATGGCGCAGTTCAAGCGTGGCGAGGCAGACATCCTTGTTGCGACATCGGTTATCGAGGTCGTAGATGTGCCCAATGCCACGGTTATGGTCATCGAGTCTGCCGAGCGCTTCGGACTCTCACAGCTACACCAGTTACGCGGACGTGTGGGACGTGGTGGCAACCAGTCATACTGCATACTCATGTCGGGCGAGAAACTATCGAAGGATGGTCGTGCACGCCTTGAAGCCATGTGTGCTACGAACGACGGCTTCGAACTCTCGGAGCTCGACCTCAAGCTACGTGGCGCAGGCGACATACACGGCACACAGCAGAGTGGCGACGCCTTCGAGCTGAACATCGCAAATCTCGCGACAGACACCCAGATTATGGAGCTCACGCGCAACGATGCCATCGCAATACTCAACAGCGACCCACGCCTCGAGCAGCCAGCACACGCACAGCTCAGGGAGCTACGCGACAAGCACACTAAGCGCGAACGCATAGATTTTTCGGATATATCGTAATAGGAGATAGCTTTTTACGTTATCTTTGCACGCAAAAGAGATAATACAGATAATAATATAGAGATATGGCACTTATAAGATGTAATAATTGTGGCAACCTCGCCTCGAGCAAGAGCGCAAACTGCCCCACTTGTGGTGCACCCACAGGCAGCGTAGAGCAGAGTGCACAGCCTACAACTGTAGAGCCCAAGGTGGAGCAGGCACCAGCGGTAGAGCCCACGCCACAGGCGGAGAGCACACCACGCACCTTGAATGATATCTTGCGCGAGCGTAGCGCACAGACAACCCTCGGCGATGCTTACCTCGAGGAGAAGAGCGAAAGCCCAGCAGCGGCAGAGCCCGCAGCAGAGCCCACAGCAAAGGAGGAGAGCAACGAGAGCGCAACACCCTTTGTAGCTATGAACAGCAGCAATGGCGATGGTGGCAATGGCGGCAATGGTGGCAACTACTATGATGACAACGTAATCGATGACTACGAGGCTGAGATTGCGCGCCACAAGCGCACCTCTAACGGCCTTATGCTCTGCACAATCATCCTACTCGTGTTGTTTATCCCTGCGGCATTCCTTAGCATTAGCCTCGGTTTGAAGCAGAAGACAATCAAGGATAACCTCGAGATAGTTGAGTCGGCACGTCGCATCTTTGAGGATGAGAATAGCATCCTTCAGCGCAATGCCGAGGATCTCGTTGTAGAGCTTGAGAGCTTGAAGGATCAGAACGACACCATGATGCTTAAGTATCAGGAGGCTGTCGTTATGCTCGAGCAGTTGCAGAAGGAGAAGACATACAACTATGAGCAGTTGGCAAAGTATAAGAAGGAGGTTGCGATGTTGCGCGACGTGATGAAGGGCTACTTGCGCCAGATCGACTCGCTCAACACCATCAACAGTAACCTTCAGGCTCAGAATATCCAGTATAAGAAGGAGATTAACACCGCACAGTTGCGTGCCGATGTGGCCGAGGAGAAGGCCGATGAGCTCAACACTAAGGTGCGTATCGGCTCTGTTATCCAGGCTAGCGGCATCCGCATGGTGGCACTCAATGGCAAGTCTAAGGAGGTTAAGCGCATCAAGATGGCTGAGCGCATGCGTGTGGACTTCGACCTTACAGCAAACGAGCTTGCTGAGCCAGGTGAGAAGACTATCTACGTGCGTATTATAGGCCCAGATGGCTACTTGTTGGCATCATCGGATGTTATCCTCTTCAACTTCGAGGGCGATGAGATGCGTGCATCGGCAATGCGTAAGGTAGACTATGAGAATGAGTCGGTACCTGTAAGCATCTTCTACGACGGTGCATTCACTAAGGGCACATATACCGTAGAGATATATGTCGACGGTCGCTTGAGTGGCTCGAAGGAGGTATACTTCGAGTAACGAGCTCTCGGTTAAATAGTTAAGGACTCGCCTTAGGGTGAGTCCTTTTTTTGTTTTGAGGGAGGAAGAGACTTAAGAGAGATAAAAGAGAAAAGGGACGATTCGGACAAGGGGTCTAAAGAGTTCTGAAGGGATCAAAAAGGGAGAGTGATACCCAAACTCTGTTAGACTCCTTTGAACCTTTCTCACAAACCTACTCAAGCACCACAACCCAATTTCTTGTAAGAAGGGGACAGATGTGGCCTCGATAAAGAAATTGCCCCGGATGGGTAGTACTTAAACGTACGTCCCATTCGGGGCAATGATTGAGAGGTCGCAGATGACCCCTTATCACAAGAAATCCATTTAGCAGGAGAAGGTAGTAGCTACAACGCTCGGCAAAAAAAATGCGGATGGGCTGTACTATGGCGTACTGCCCATTCGCATTTTCTTTTGTTAGCGGCAGGAGATGCTGCCTTATCGTGCTAAATTAAGCCTTATTGTCAGAACCAAGAACCTCCTTAATCTTGTGGATATAGAGCTTCTTCATGTTGTCACGTGCAGGACCGAGGTACTTACGTGGATCGAACTCGCCTGGCTTGTTAGCGAAGACCTCACGAACTGCTGCTGTCATTGCGAGACGAGAGTCAGAGTCGATGTTAATCTTACATACTGCGCTCTTAGAAGCCTTGCGAAGCTGCTCCTCAGGAATACCTACAGCTGCCTTGAGGGCACCACCGAACTTGTTGATTGTGTCAACCTCGTCCTGGGGAACTGAAGATGAGCCGTGGAGAACGATGGGGAAGCCAGGAAGCTGCTCCTCGATCGCTGCGAGAACGTCGAATGCGAGGGGAGGAGGAACAAGGCGACCTGTCTGTGGGTCGAGTGTGCACTGCTCAGGAGTGAACTTGAAAGCACCGTGTGAAGTACCGATAGAGATAGCGAGTGAGTCGCAACCTGTCTTTGTTACGAAGTCTACAACCTCCTCAGGCTTAGTGTAGTGGCTCTCAGCTGCAGATACCTCATCCTCAACGCCTGCGAGAACGCCGAGCTCACCCTCAACTGTTACGTCGAACTGGTGTGCATACTCAACAACCTTCTTTGTGAGGGCTACGTTCTCCTCGTATGGGAGGTGTGAGCCGTCGATCATAACTGAAGAGAAGCCCATGTCGATGCAGCTCTTGCAAGTCTCGAAGCTGTCACCGTGGTCGAGGTGAAGAACGATCTGGGGATTCTCCCAGCCGAGCTCCTTAGCGTACTCTACAGCACCCTCAGCCATGTAACGGAGAAGGGTCTGGTTAGCGTACTGACGAGCGCCCTTAGACACCTGGAGGATAACGGGAGACTTAGTCTCTGCCGCTGCCATGATGATAGCCTGGAGCTGCTCCATGTTGTTGAAGTTGAATGCAGGAATTGCGTAGCCGCCTGCAACTGCCTTCTTGAACATCTCGCGAGTGTTCACGAGACCTAAATCCTTGTAACTAATCATATTACAAATGTTTTATATTGTTAGAAAATATTTCGTTCAATACCGAAGGTATACAAATACAAGGCAAAGGTATAAAATTTTTCAATACAATATAATAAAAAAATTAAAAAATATGCAACAATTCTTGCATGACGCTCAGGCACAGCGTCGGAGCTCATATTTCGTAGCGAAATTATCTTGCGACATAAAGACAAATTCGATAATTTTTTGTATATTTGTCCGATAATATACCCATGTGTACCGATCGGAGAGAGCTTTGTGACTAAGTATCAACGGGTTGCATGGTATAATATCGGTGGGAGCAACACTCCCAGAAAGAGTTTAGCCAATAAATAAAACGAAGATATATGATTAACAAAATCAACGAGCTATTAGCTGAAATCGAGGCCTTTGCACCGCAGACAGCGGCCGACGTAGAGGCATTCCGTATTAAGATACTTGGCAAGAAGGGTACACTTGGTGCTCTCATGGAGGAGTTTAAGACAGTTCCCGCAGAGCAGAAGCGCGAGTTGGGTCAGCGCCTCAACCAGGTCAAGAACCTCGCTACAGAGCGTATCAACACCCTCAAGGAGGAGTTTGGTAACGCTGCAGCACTCAAGGCATCAAAGATTGATGATATGACACGCCCAGGCTCATCAGAGCAGGTGGGTTCACGCCACCCCATCTCTATCGTTAAGAACGAGATCGTGGGCATCTTCTCACGCCTCGGTTACACCGTAGCTGATGGCCCCGAGATTGAGGATGACTGGCACGTATTCTCGGCGCTCAACTTTCCACCAGAGCACCCCGCACGCGATATGCAGGATACATTCTTCATCGAGAGCAATCCCGATGTAGTGCTCCGCACACACACCTCATCTATTCAGGTGCGTACCATGGAGCGTCAGAAGCCCCCTATCCGCGTAATCTGCCCAGGCCGTGTGTTCCGTAACGAGGCTATCTCATATCGTGCACACTGCATCTTCCACCAGATTGAGGGTCTCTACATCGACCGTAACGTGTCGTTTGCAGACATGAAGCAGTCGTTGCTTTACTTCGCTAAGGAGCTCTTCGGCGAGCAGGCACAGATTCGTATGCGCCCCTCATACTTCCCATTTACTGAGCCTTCAGCAGAGGTTGACGTATCATGTTCAATCTGCGGCGGCAAGGGTTGCGGCGTATGTAAGGGTACAGGCTGGCTCGAGATCATGGGCTGCGGTATGGTAGACCCCAACGTATTGGAGGCAAACAATATCGATCCTAAGGAGTTCTCTGGCTTCGCATTTGGTATGGGTATTGAGCGTATCGCAATGCTTAAGTATGGTGTGGGCGACTTGCGTCTATACTTTGAGAATGATGTTCGCTTCCTCAACCAGTTCGAGAGCGCACTGTAATAACCAAATATAGCAAAAACCATTGGGTAACAGGGCGTTAAGACATCCGCTTAATGCCCTGTACTCGTTAAATATGAGGGCTCTACGCTACATAGTCACGTTGTGTGTGTTGTTGGCATCGATGGTGCTGACACCCGCGGTGTGCAGTGCTCAGAGGCAGCGCACACTGGAGCGTTCGACAATGCCCGACAGCCTCACACGCAGCTATCGTCACTCCGAGGCCGTAAAGAGCCTCACTATATATGGCGATACTGCACGTGCCAAGGAGATATGGCACGCTCTTATAGCCGAGGATAGCACCTATGCCCCCGCGCTATACAACCTCGCTCAACTCGAGGATGGCACACTCGAGGCACTCGAATATGCCCGCAAGGCATTTGCGGCAGACACAACGAATAAGTGGTATGTACGCGCTTATGCCACAAACCTCATCGCAACGCGCAAGTATACTCAGGCTATACCCATCTATCGCCGCATGATGCGCCTTGCACCAAACGACCTAGAGACATATCACGCCCTCGCGATACTCTACAGCTACGGCGGCATGCCCTACACGGCGATTACGATCCTCGACAGCGCAGAGATACGCACGGGATACAACCCCTATCTCGGAGAGATGAAGCTACACCTGCTTATCGACACATATCAGTATGAGAGAGCAATGGAGGAGGGTAAGAAGGGTGTATTGGAGCAGCCCTACGATGCGCGTGCGCACATCAACCTTGCCGAGGCATATGAGCGAGGTGGTCGCGACTCTATGGCGCGCGTAACGCTTGAGGATGCCCTGAAGATTGATAGCACAAACATCGAGGCACTTACCGCACTCGCGCTATATCACGAGCGCAGAGGCGATGAGCGCACCATGCTCAACTACGAGGAGCGCATAATCCTAAAGAGCGACCTGCCCCTCGCACAGAGGCTACAACGACTCGAACTACTAACATCCGACCGAGCATTATACGGCAGAAACTACATCAAAATAGGTAGCATCATACAGCGCTTGGCGATTGCGAACCCCAACAACCGCAAGGTGGCAGACTGCTACGTCAACCATATGGTAGCGCTCGGCGACCTGGATGAGGCGCTGACCCATATGATTAACCACATAGATGATGAGGGTACAACGCCACAACACTACCTCGAGATTTTGCGTTTAGCAACATATCTCGGTGAGGAAGAGGTGGTTAGAGAATGGTTGGACAAAGCCATAGACCGCTACCCCACCGACGTAGACATTGTCTCATTCACGGGATTTTACATCCAAAATAAGGGCCTCTACACGGAGGCTATAGAGGTATTCAAGGCAGGACTCAGCGAGTTCGAAGATAATGCCGACCGCAGTGAGATGTGTGGCTACATAGGCGACATATACCACGAGTTGGGCAAGGACAGCAAAGCATTTAAGTACTACCGCAAGGCGCTGGCATACAACAGCGACAACGCCATGGTACTCAACAACTACGCCTACTTCCTATCGCTTCTGGGCAAGGACTTGGAGCGTGCCCTGACAATGAGCACGCGCGCCGTGGAGCTTGAGCCCAGCAACGCAACATACGTAGACACCCGCGCATGGGTGCTCCACCGCATGGGACGCAACGAGGAGGCAAAGAGCGTGATGAGTCAGGCACTATCGCTAAGTGCACAGCGCGACGCATCGCTCCTCGCACACTATGGCGATATACTCTGGTCATTGGGCGAGGCATTCATGGCCGACACCTACTGGAAAAAGGCCGTCGCACAGGGCTACGACAAGGAGGCGATGGATGCACACATCGCCGAGATTAAGACCGCAAGCGAGACCACAAAGAGCAAAAAGAGATAAACCATAACAATCATGATAGCACGAATAGCAAAGCTACTACTCTTAATACTACTCACCACTACCCCACTCGCTGCATCGGCGCAGAAGAGCAGCAAGGCTGTCGACGACCAGCGCAAACGCGTGGAGCAGTATAAGAAGAGCCTCGACAACGCCAAGAAGGAGGTGGACAACCTCAAGAAGGAGAAGGCGGGAGCACGCGACCAGGTTAAGGCGCTCGAGAAGCAGGTTAAGATGCGCCAGGAGTATATCAATGAGGTGGAGGCAGAGCACGCCTTAGTAGAGGCAGAGATCGCTGCTACAGAGCATGTTATAGACTCTCTCGGCGCAACACTGGCACACAATCGCGAGATATATGCCGAGGCTGTGCGCATAGCATATCGCAACCACAAGCAGAACAATAGTCAGTACTATATCTACTCATCGCGCAACATCACCGAGGCGGCACGACGCATGGCAGAGATGCAGCACGTGGCCAACAGTCGCAAGGAGCTTGCTGACTCCATCACAAGCCAGAACAAACGCCTCGAGGAGCAGCGCCAGGTGCTCAACGCACGCAGCCAGGAGCTCGACTCTGTGACCAAGGCATTAGAGAAGGAGCGCCGCATTCTTGAGGATGATAGGGTGGCGGCACAGCGCTCATACAACAAGCTCTCGAAGCGCGAGCAGGAGGCGATAAACCAGCAGCGCAAGCAGGAGAAACTCCACGAAAAGGCCGTGGCAGAGCTCCAGAAGATGATTCAGAACAACACCGTAGGTGCATCGTTCTCGAAGTCTACACGCGGCCTTAACCTCCCCGTGGCGGGTGGCACGCTGACAGAGGAGGGCTACGGCGCAACAATCACAGGCAAGGCGGGTGACAGTGTGCACACGATGCACGAGGGTAAGGTCGAGGAGATTGTACGCATGGAGCGCACAAACCACTACACTGTATACCTCAGCTATGGTGCTCACCTTGTGACATTTACGAACCTCAGCGCAGTATGCGTAAAGAAGGGTGACGTACTGAAAAAAGATCAGAAGATTGGTACGATAGGCCGTGGCATCAACGCCAAGGGCAACGAGTATTACTACATACGTATTGCCGTATATGAGCGTAACTCTCAGAAGCAGCTCTTCGTATCCAACTTCTTCAAGAAAAAATAGTTTTAGACTATGATACATTTTTACAAGCAAGACTGTAACTACTTACCCGTCAACCGCTTAGCACTCCGCAAGTGGATAACTGAGGTTATTCGCCGCGAGGGTTACAAGGCGGGTGAGATCAACTACATCTTCTGCTCATCGGACTACCACCGACAGATGAATCGCGACTTCCTGGGTCACGACTACTACACCGACGTCATCACCTTCGAGGATCGCGAAAGCAGGGTAGTGGATGGCATCGTGGCAGGCGAGGTATACATCGACGTGGCTACGGTAGAGGATAACGCCGACATCTACGGCGCACTCCCCTTCAACGAGATGCGACGCATCATCGTGCATGGCGCGCTGCACCTCTGCGGACATAAGGACAAGAGCCCATGGGCAGAGAAGGAGATGCGACGTCTCGAGAACCGCTACCTCAAACTTCTACGCGAGGAGATTCTATGAAATTGAGCTACGACATAGTTGTAATCGGCGCGGGTCACGCGGGCTGTGAAGCGGCTGCGGCTGCGGCACGCCTCGGCTCACGCACGCTGCTCATTACCATCGACATGGACAAGATTGCTGCCATGTCGTGCAACCCCGCCGTTGGTGGCGTGGCTAAGGGTCAGATAGTGAGAGAGATAGATGCTCTTGGTGGCATGATGGGTAGGGTAACCGACCAGAGTGCCATTCAGTTCCGTATGCTCAACCGCTCGAAGGGCGCAGCGATGTGGAGCCCACGCGCACAGTGCGACAAGGCAGAGTTCTCACGCATCTGGCGCCGCACCCTTGAAAACACGCCTAATCTCTATTTGTGGCAGGATTCTGTCACGGAGATACTCCTGGACCATTCGGGCGAGAAACCCCGTGTAAAGGGCGTTAAAACGCGAATGGGCGTGGAGATTGAGGCGGATAGGGTAGTGCTCACCGCGGGAACATTCCTCAGTGGCGTTATGCACTGTGGAGCAGCACAGGCTGCAGGTGGTCGCGCAGGTGATCAGGCATCATACGGCATCACCGAGCAGCTTGCAAGCCTCGGCTTCGAGACTGGCCGCATGAAGACGGGTACGCCAGCACGCCTTGATGCACGTACCATCAACTTCGAGGCATTGGAGCAGCAGGAGGGTGATACAGAGCCCACTAAATTCTCATACGACCCTGATACTGAGGTAGTTAAAGAGCAATTACCCTGCTTTATGGTCTACACTTCTAAGGAGGTGCACGACATTCTACGCACAGGCTTTGACCGCTCGCCACTCTTCAATGGCACAATCTCGGGCATCGGCCCACGCTACTGCCCAAGCATCGAGGATAAGCTCCGCACCTTCGCAGACAAGGAGCAGCACCAGCTCTTCCTTGAGCCCGAGGGTCGCAACACCAACGAGTACTACCTCAATGGCTTCTCATCATCGCTGCCATACGAGGTGCAGCTCGAGGCACTACGCACAATCAAGGGTCTCGAGGACGTGCATGTGTACCGACCAGGCTACGCCATCGAGTATGACTACTTCCCACCCACGCAGCTAAGACATACGCTCGAGACAAAGCTCATCGAGGGTCTCTACTTCGCAGGTCAGGTGAACGGCACAACGGGTTATGAGGAGGCAGCAGCACAGGGTCTCATGGCGGGCATAAACGCTCACCGCTCACTCAAGGGTGAGAAGGGTGTAGTGCTCAAGCGCGATGAGGCATACATCGGCGTCTTGATTGATGACCTCGTAACGAAGGGTGTCGATGAGCCATACCGCATGTTTACCTCGCGTGCCGAGTATCGCATCTTGCTCCGCCAGGATAATGCCGATGTGCGACTCACTCCGCTGGGCTACGAAATTGGTCTTGTCGGCGAGGAGAAATACGAAAATCTGCTCAAAAAAAATAACGCTGTAGAATCGCTTATTTCGATGCTCCGTAAGACATCGGTCAAAATAGGCGAAATTGACAGCTATTTAATTTCTCTCGGTGAAGAGCCTCTGACGCAGGGAAAAAAGCTTTAAGACATCGTTTTGCGCAGTAATGTAACTATGAAATCGCTAACGGAGGTCGTGCCAAGGTTGAAAAAATTTATCGAGCAGAACAATTTTTCAGCAGAGGTTATCGAGCAGGCGGAGATACAAATTAAGTATCGCGGATATATCGAGCGCGAAAAATACTATGCCGATAAGATGCATAGATTGGAGGATATCATCATTCCCGAGGGCTTCGACTATAACGCAATGCAATCTTTGACTATCGAGGCACGCCAGAAATTGAGCAGAATAAGACCTTCGACCATCGGTCACGCCTCACGCATTCCAGGTGTCTCGCCAGCAGATATTAATGTATTGTTGGTGAAATTTGGCCGATAGAAGAGGGTAGTAAAGCTCGAAAACACACCTTATATATAAAAAGCGTTCCACGTGGAACGCTTTTTTTTATGGACTTATATTGAATATGGACAGGTAAAACATTCATTAGCACCACAACCCAATTTCTTGTCAGAGTGGTGCAGATGTG
>JAFZGE010000080.1 GCA_017555545.1 Alistipes sp. | reverse complement strand
TCGTTGAGCTCCTTAGTGGTGATGCCGGCCTTCATGTGGCGGCCAACCTCTGCGAGTGCACGGCTAACCAGAATGTTATTCTCGCGCAATAACTCGATCTCTTCGGGTGTCTTCAAATAAATCATCTTCGAAACGGTCAATTAAAAGAGTGCTGCCTCGGCTGCCCAAGGCAGCACTTCTCTTGTGGTAAACCTTTATTAATAGCGACCCTGAATACGTCCAGTCTTCATAAGACCGTCATAGTGACGCATCAACAAGTAGCTCTCAATCTGCTTAAGAGTGTCAAGAACTACACCCACCATGATCAACAACGATGTACCTCCGAAGAAGTAAGCAAAGCCAGTGTTGATGTTAAACGCCATGGCAATCGCAGGAAGTACTGTGATAAGTGCCAAGAAGATTGAACCTGGAAGTGTGATTCTTGTCATGACGTCGTCGATATACTTAACAGTGCTCTTACCAGGCTTTACACCAGGAATGAAGCCACCGTTACGCTTCATATCGTCCGCCATCATTTGGGGATTAACGATAATTGCAGTGTAGAAGTAAGTAAATGCAATTACCATTACTACAAGCGCTACGTTGTAGCCCCAGCCATTAATGCTTGTCCATGCAGGGTTGTTTGAAATCAAACCTGGAATGAACATAAGGGCCTGTGCGAAGATAATAGGCATTACGTTAGCAGCGTTCAACTTCAAAGGAATGTACTGACGCACACCACCATACTGCTTATTACCTACAATGCGCTTTGCATACTGAACGGGAATGCGACGAACCGCCTGAACAATAGCAATTGCAAGCATGAACACGAGAGCAAGGAAGATGAGCTCTACGATGAACAAGATTACGTTGCTGCTTGTTGCCTCAGCCCACAAAGCCTGTGGGAGACGTGCCACAATACCGATCATGATGATCAATGAAACGCCGTTACCGATACCCTTGTCAGTAATCTTCTCGCCCAACCACATGATGAACATGGTACCTGCGATAAGAACGATTACAGCGGGGATGATAAACTCACCGTGAGTAATGCCCAAGAAATCGCCGTTACGCTCAACTACATCCCAACGCAACACCTGAGTGCCGAGGTATGCAGGAGCCTGGAGGAGCAATACTGCAATGGTAAGGAAACGTGTCCACTGATTCATCTTGCGACGTCCGCTCTCACCCTCGCGCTGCATCTTACGGAAGTAAGGTACCATGATACCCAACAACTGAATGATGATAGACGCGGTGATGTAGGGCATTACACCAAGTGCGAAGATTGAAGCCTGTGAGAAAGCACCACCAGAGAAGACGTTCAACAAGCCCAAAAGGCTACCATCGTTGAAGCTCTGTGTCATGTTGCTCAATGCCTCGTGGTCAACGCCTGGCAATGTCACAAAACTACCCAATCGATAGATAAGAAGAAGGCCGAGCGTAAAGAGGATACGCTTGCGAAGCTCCTCGATCTTATATATGTTCTTGAGTGTATCAATAAATTTCATAATAAGTTCGGTTTTATTGATTCTTAAACTTTTCTCCGTTTTGCTCGGGACGGGCACTGCCGACACCTTTTATATATTATATGTATAACCTGCGTCTGCCGTTGCCTTAATCCCAAACGAAACAGCCTTACCTCACTACAACTTCTCTACAGAACCGCCAGCAGCTACGATAGCAGCCTCAGCTGTCTTTGAGAATGCGTTAGCCTTAACAGCCAAAGCGCGAGTGATGGTACCGTTACCAAGAATCTTAACCTTGTCCTTAGAAGATACAAAGCCAGCCTGTACGAGAGTCTCGAAAGTAACCTCTGTAAGGTTGTTCTTTGCTGCGAGCTCCTCCAATGTAGAGAGGTTGATTGCCTTGTACTCTACGCGATCGATGTTAGTGAAGCCGAACTTGGGAAGACGACGCTGCAAAGGCATCTGACCACCCTCGAAG
>JAFZGE010000079.1 GCA_017555545.1 Alistipes sp. | reverse complement strand
GGTACCTCCGCCGGATAGTATAATACGCTTCATTTTCTCTGTAGTTGAGTAATCTTTACCGCGCCAAACCGACCCTCGCAAAAGCAGCTGTTCACGCTCCCTACAACATCGCAACACTCTCACACTCAACAACTTACTACTGAAACAGTTGAGAGTGGGTCACATTGACGCAATTTCACCCTACAAAAGTACACAACATCCTCTAATTTTACAAATGTAAAAAGCAGTAATTTTTCAAAAAAATTATCTACTTTTGTAAACGATTATTGCAACGAAAATTTATTAACTAACTTATAGAATTTCCCTTTTTACAATGAAGAGATTTCAACAGGTCTGTTTTGCCGCCATCGTTGCGGCTGTGATGTTGGCCGTGGGCTGCAACTCGAACGAGGCGACAGAGACCACAAACAAGTTTATTACCGTAGAGAATGGTCAGTTTATGCGCAATGGCGAGCCCTACTACTTCGTAGGTACAAACTTCTGGTATGGCGCAATCCTCGGCTCGGAGGGTGAGGGTGGCAACCGTGAGCGCCTCTGCCGTGAGCTCGACTTTATGAAGGAGAATGGCATCGACAACCTCCGCATCCTGGTAGGTGGCGAGGGCGAGAATGGCCTCTTGGGTAAGATTGAGCCCAACCTACAGCCCAAGCCTGGCGTATATAACGATGAGGTGTTGGCAGGTCTCGACTACCTTATGATGGAGCTCGGCAAGCGCGAGATGACCGCTGTGCTCTACTTCAACAACGCCTGGGAGTGGAGTGGCGGCTACACGCAGTATGTTGCGTGGGCAAACAATGAGCCTGTGCTCGTACCCCGCGTAGATGGCTGGTTCTCGTATAACACCTTCGCAGGTGAGTTCGTGCGTAACGAGCGCGCAAAGCGTATCTTCTATGAGCACGTACGCCATATCGTGACACGCACAAACCGCTACACAGGCATCAAGTACATCGACGACCCCGCAATCTTCTCATGGCAGATCTCAAACGAGCCACGCGCCTTCAGCAGCAAGGAGCAGGACAATAAGGAGGCTTTTGCAGAGTGGATTGAGTCCAGCGCAAAGCTTATCCGCTCGCTCGACCCCAACCACATGATCTCGACAGGCTCGGAGGGCTACTACGGCTGTGAGTGGGACATGGCGTTGTGTGAGCGTATCCACGCTATCGACGAGATTTCGTATGTCAACTGCCACGTATGGCCCTACAACTGGAAGTGGATGCGAGGCGACGCTATGCGCGAGGATTTGAAGCAGTCGTGCGAGTATACGGAGGAGTATATCGAGATGCACCTCGAGCTCGGTCGCAAGATTGGTAAACCCGTTGTGGTTGAGGAGTTTGGCATGCCACGCGACAACATGGATTTCCATAAGGGCAGCCCCGTAACATGCCGCAATATGTACTACACCTTCGTGTTCGACCTTATCGTTAAGGCGCGAGAGAATAATGATGTCTTTGCGGGTTGCAACTTCTGGAGCTGGGGTGGCTTCGCGGAGACAAATGTCGAGGACCACGAGTACTGGGCGAAGGGTGACGACTACACCGGTGATCCCGCACAGGAGCAGCAGGGTCTTAACTCAATCTTCGTTGAGGATGTGTCGACAATCAACATCATACGTGATACAAACTACAAATTGGGTAATTTGTAGGCGTTGAATTACAACACCCAAAAATATACCCCTTCCACTCGCTGGAAGGGGTATATTTTTTTAATTAATGAGCTCTGGGGTTCGATAGGGGTTGGCAAAGCTCTTCTGCCCATAGAACCTATCCGAACCTATTTGACCTATTCCGCGTCTTGGCCATCAAAAGAGCCCACACAGGGATAGCACACCCCAATTTCTTGTCAGAAGGGGTTAGGCTTGGCCTCGATAAAGAGAAAGAGCGGATGGGTTGTACTATAGCGTACTACCCATTCGCTCTTTTGATTGAGAGGTCAAGAATGACCCCTTATCACAAGAAATTAAAGCATTGCCTTAACCTCAGCTGCTACAGTCTTGCCATTGTAGCCGAACTTCTCATCAAGTACCTTGAAAGGTGCTGAGTAACCGAAGTGGTCGAAGCCGTGGATGAAGCCCTCCTCGCCTACAAGACCGCGAAGGTTTACTGACAAACCTGAGGTCATACCGTAGCGTGGCAATGTGCCCAATACCTCTGCCTGGTACTCCTTAGGCTGGTCGCGGAACAAGCCCTCAGAAGGGATAGATACAACACGTGTTGCGATGCCCTCAGCAGCCAAGAGCTCTGCGCCCTCAACCAATGTAGACACTTCAGAACCGGTAGCTACGAGCGTAACCTTGGCGTTAGGAGCCTCCATGACTACGTAGCCACCCTTTTCAGCCTTCATAGCCTCCTCGCGGCGTGAGAGACCGCCGAGTGCTGGCAACGACTTGATGTTCTGGCGTGAGAGGATGAGAGCCACGGGGCGCTTCTCCTCCAAAGCCATCTTCCATGCTGCTACAGTCTCCTCAGCATCTGCGGGGCGGAGTACGAGCATTGAGCGCTCACCTGAGTGGTTGCGCAAGTGCTCCATGAGGCGGATCTGCATCTCGTGCTCAACAGGCTCGTGAGTAGGACCATCCTCACCTACGCGGAATGAGTCGTGTGTCCAGATGTAAACAACCTTCTTCTCCATAAGTGCTGAAAGACGCACCGCGGGCTTCATATAGTCAGAGAATACGAAGAATGTACCGCAAGCGGAGATGATACCACCGTGGAGGGCCATACCGTTCATTACGCAAGCCATGGTGAGCTCTGCAACACCTGCCTGGAAGAAGTTACCGCTGAAGTCACCCTTAGTGAATGCCTTAGTCTTCTTCAAGAAGCCGTCAGTCTTATCTGAGTTAGAGAGGTCAGCAGAAGATACTACCATGTTCTCAACGTGCTCTGCGAAGTAGCCGAGCATAGCAGCAGATGCTGAACGTGTAGCGTCATCGGGCTTGATGTTGATAGCCGAGTAGTCGATCTCGGGGAGCTTGCCTGAGTAGAAGTTATCCATCTTCTCTGCAAGTGCAGGGTTCTCCTTGCGCCATGCAGCCTCTGTAGCCTGCATCTCCTTAGCCCAAGCACGCAACTCCTCCTTACGCGCTGCGTAAACCTCCTTAGACTCCTCGAATACTGCGAATGGCTCATCGGGGTTACCACCGAGGTTCTTGATTGTTGCAGCGATGTCGGCACCTGCAGCTGTAAGTGGCTGACCGTGTGTAGAGACCATGTTCTCGAAGCTTGAGCCGTCAGCCTTACGTGCGCCGTAGCCCATGATGGTCTTACCGATGATGAGTGTAGGACGCTCAGTCTCGGCATTTGCAGCCTTCAACGCAGCGCGAATCTCATCGATAGACTGGCCGTTAACGGTGATGACGTTCCAGTTCCATGCCTTATACTTCATCTCGATATCCTCAGTATCCACCTCATCGCACTTTGTTGAGAGCTGGATGTTGTTAGAGTCGTAGTACATGATGAGGTTAGCGAGGCCGAGGTGACCGGCGATGCGGCCTACGCCCTGCGAGATCTCCTCCTGCACAGCACCATCAGAGATGAATGCGTATGTCTTGTGTGCCATCCACTCACCGAAGCGAGCTACCATGAAGCGCTCAGCGATAGCAGCACCAAGAGCCATAGCGTGACCCTGACCAAGAGGGCCTGAAGTGTTCTCCACGCCACGCATTACGTCAACCTCGGGGTGACCGGGTGTTACGCTCTCCCACTGACGCAACGACTGCAAATCCTCAGTCGAGTAGTTGCCAGCCAACGAGAGCACAGCATAGAGCATGGGCGACATATGACCTGGGTCGAGGAACATACGATCGCGGTGGGGGTACGCCATGTTGTCGGGGTCGTAGCGCAAGAACTCTGTGTAGAGCACATTGATAAAGTCAGCACCGCCCATAGCACCACCTGGGTGACCAGACTTAGCCTTTTCTACCATCGATGCAGCCAAGATACGGATGTTGTCGGCTGCGCGCTGAAGCTTGTTATTCTCCATAATTACGGTTTTAATTTATATAGTTTATGTTATATATTTCAGGGTTTTGGCGGGGATATACTCTCCGCAAGGTTAATATATCATACAAAGGTAACAAAACTTTTGCAAAGGCGTAGAATAAAATGCGCTTTTTTCGCGAAAAAAAGTTTTTGGGGTAGTTTTTGAGGTAGAAAATTAAGGGACGGAAGAGACTTAAGAGACAAAAGGAATGGCTCGGACAATGCTGTTGATAGCGACTTCGCTTTAGTCTCTTTTATCCCTTTAGATATAGATTGCCACGTCGGGATTGCCCCCTCCTCGCAATGATGTTACCTCCCCTTAGGCACACTATTTGCAGAAAAAGAGTCCTTAAGCGTGTATATTATATAGGTATTGTGTACAAATGATTGAAAAAAAATAGTAACTTTGTGCCGATAACTGATTATTCACTAAAAACAATATAGTTATGTTCGCTATCGACAACTACAACTTCGCTGGTAAGCGTGCTATTATCCGCGTAGATTTCAACGTGCCCCTCAACGCTGAGGGCAAAGTGACAGACGATACTCGTATCCGTGCTGCAATCCCCACAATTAAGAAGGTGTTGGCAGGCGGCGGCTCTGTAATTTTGATGTCGCACCTCGGTCGTCCCAAGAAGAATCCCGATGCAAAATACTCTTTGGAGCAGATTATCTATGCTATCGAGGAGCGTCTCGGCGAGAAGGTGATGTTCGCAGGTGACTGCATGGGCGAGAAGGCTGCAGAGATGGCAGCAAACCTCAAGCCCGGCGAGGTTATGCTTCTCGAGAACTTGCGCTTCTATGCCGAGGAGGAGGGTAAACCCCGCGGCTTGGCAGAGGATGCATCTGAGGAGGAGAAGAAGGAGGCTAAGAAGGCCGTTAAGGAGTCACAGAAGGAGTTCGTAAAGAAGCTCGCTTCATACGCTGACTGCTACATCAACGACGCCTTCGGTACTGCACACCGTGCACATGCCTCAACAGCCCTCATCGCTGACTACTTCCCCCAGGATAAGATGTTCGGCTACGTTATGGAGAACGAGCTCAAGGCTATCGACGGCGTTATGGAGAACCCCGAGCGTCCCTTCTGCGCTATCATCGGCGGCTCAAAGGTATCTACAAAGATTACCATTATCGAGAAGCTCATGGAGAAGGTTGACTCTATCATCATCGGTGGCGGTATGACCTATACCTTCGCAGGTGCTGAGGGTGGCAAGGAGGGTAAGTCAATATGCGAGCCCGATATGTTCCCTGTAGCACTCGAGATCTTGAAGAAGGCCGAGGAGCGCGGCATTCAGATTCTCCGCTCACCCGATGCCCTTATCTGCGATGACTTCTCTGAGGAGGCAAACACTCAGGAGGCTCCCGCAAACAACATCCCCGATGCATGGGAGGGTGTCGACATCGCTACTGGCGGCAAGGCCAAGTTCCGTGAGCACATCCTCGGTTGCAAGACTATCCTTTGGAATGGTCCTGTAGGCGTATTCGAGATCAACAAGTTCTCTACAGGCTCACGCGCTGTGGCTGAGGCTATTGCTGAGGCAACAGAGAAGAATGGCGCATACTCACTCATCGGTGGTGGCGACTCTGTAGCTTGTGTAAACAAGTTCGGCTTGGCAGACAAGGTGTCGTACGTATCTACTGGTGGCGGTGCATTGCTCGAGTACATGGAGGGCAAGGAGTTGCCAGGCGTAGCTGCTATTCGCAAGTAGTAGCGTGCGCTAAGCAAAGAGACGAAAGAGACGAAAGGGACAAAAGAGACAAAAGCGAAGTCGCTATCAACAGATGTC
>JAFZGE010000010.1 GCA_017555545.1 Alistipes sp. | reverse complement strand
TGTATTTGAGGGATGCTTACCATCTCACTATTGGGCTAATAAAGAGCCTGAAACATACCTCTATAAAGGCTATTTCAGTAAAGAGAAGAAAGAGGAGTGGGAGAACTCAGATCATTGGGTAGAGAGGTAGTAATAACTATTTAGTTGCAGACAGCCCGGCCGCGAGGTCGGGCTGTTTTGTTTGGCATGTCATAGAATTGTAACGGAATGTGTGGTAAAACTGACAAAATGTCATGCGCGTAGTGCAGAAATGGCAGTAGTGACAGCGTGCCAAAGATAATTATGCCATATTTTGCGAGTTTTTTTGTTTGGCATATCGTTTGCCTATTACTATAACGTCGAGCACAACAAGGCTCGACCCCCAAAGTGTAAAATAAGTAACAAATAAATAAAAACATTAAAACTATGAGCAAGATTATCGGTATTGACTTAGGTACAACAAACTCATGTGTATCTGTAATGGAGGGTAACGAGCCCGTCGTAATTCCTAACGCAGAGGGTCATCGCACAACTCCCTCAGTAGTGGCTTTCACAGGTGATGGCGAGCGCAAGGTCGGCGACCCCGCAAAGCGTCAGGCAATCACAAACCCAAAGCGCACAGTATTCTCTATCAAGCGCTTCATGGGTGAGCGTTACGACAACGTTGCATCGGACATCGCGCGTGCCCCCTACACAATCGTTAAGGGCGACAACAACACACCCCGCGTAGAGATTGATGGCCGTCAGTACACTCCACAGGAGATCTCAGCAATCACCCTCCAGAAGATGAAGAAGACAGCTGAGGACTACCTCGGCCAGGAGGTGACCGAGGCGGTTATCACCGTGCCCGCATACTTCTCTGACTCACAGCGTCAGGCAACAAAGGAGGCGGGTGAGATCGCTGGCCTCAAGGTGCGTCGTATCATCAACGAGCCTACAGCAGCAGCGTTGGCATACGGCCTCGACAAGAAGCAGGATGACATGAAGATCGCTGTATATGACCTCGGTGGTGGTACATTCGATATCTCTATCCTCGAGCTCGGCGATGGCGTATTCGAGGTTAAGTCAACAAATGGCGATACTCACCTCGGTGGTGACGACTTCGACCACGTGCTCATCGACTACATGGCTGAGGCATTCAAGGCTGAGCACCACATCGACCTCCGTCAGGATCCTATGGCGCTCCAGCGTTTGAAGGAGGCTGCTGAGAAGGCTAAGATCGAGCTCTCTTCAGCTACTACAACAGACATCAACCTCCCATACATCATGCCCGTAAACGGCATCCCTCAGCACCTCGTGATGACACTCACACGTGCTAAGTTCGAGCAGCTCTGCGACCACCTCGTACAGAAGACTATCGAGCCCTGCCGCATCGCACTCCGCGACGCAGGTCTCCAGGCTGGTCAGATCGATGAGGTTATCCTCGTGGGTGGCTCAACACGTATCCCCGCAATTCAGCGCGTAGTAGAGGAGTTCTTCGGTAAGACTCCTAACCGCTCAGTAAACCCCGATGAGGTGGTGGCTGTAGGTGCTGCAATCCAGGGCGGCGTGCTCACAGGTGAGGTTAAGGATGTCCTCCTCCTCGACGTTACTCCACTCTCACTCGGTATCGAGACTCTCGGTGGCGTGATGACAAAGCTCATCGAGGCTAACACAACAATCCCTACTCGCAAGAGCCAGGTATTCTCTACAGCAGCAGACAACCAGCCCTCTGTAGACATCAACGTATGCCAGGGTGAGCGCGCTATGGCTGCCGATAACAAGTCTATCGGTCGCTTCCATCTCGACGGCATCCCCGCAGCACCACGTGGCGTACCACAGATCGAGGTATCATTCGATATCGACGCTAACGGTATCCTCAACGTATCTGCAAAGGACAAAGCTACAGGCAAGGAGCAGAACATCCGCATTGAAGCATCATCAGGACTTTCTGACTCTGAAATCCAGCGAATGAGAGATGAGGCTAAGGCTAATGAGGCTGCTGACAAGGCTGAGAAGGAGCGTATAGACAAGATCAATAACGCAGACGGAATGTGCTTCCAGA
>JAFZGE010000078.1 GCA_017555545.1 Alistipes sp. | reverse complement strand
CAAGGATTTACAGTCCTTTGCACTACCACCTGAGCTATTGCACCATCATTTATGCTTAACTTTTCTTAAGCGAGTGCAAAGATATACACTTTTTTCTTATCTGCAAACTTTTTTGCAAAAATTATTTCATATTTTTTCACTGTCACCGCTTTTCAACGCACATACTTTACTGAGCATCAACACATTACCATTAATATAAATTTTTCACTATTTTTGCACCTTACCATATATAATAATAGGCGATTTGCATTTGTCGAGTAAATTTCTTATATTTGCTTGATAAACTCTTCAAAGCGATAGAACAATGAAAGGTATTGTCTTGGCAGGTGGTAGCGGCACACGCCTCCACCCCATCACTAAGGGCGTGAGCAAGCAGCTACTCCCAATCTTCGATAAGCCGATGGTATACTACCCAATCTCGGTGCTTATGATGGCGGGCATACGCGAGGTGCTGATCATCTCGACACCCCAGGACTTGCCCTCCTTCCGCCGCCTCCTGGGTAGCGGCGAGGAGCTGGGTATGACCTTTTCATACGCCGAGCAGCCACAGCCTAACGGCCTCGCTGAGGCATTTATCATAGGTCGCGAGTTCATTGGCAACGATGCGGCATGTCTTGTCCTTGGCGACAACATCTTCTATGGCGCAGGCTTCGAGGAGCGCTTGCAGAGTGCCGCACGCCGCACCGTGGAGGAGGGTCGCGCAACGGTCTTCGGCTACAAGGTAGATCGCCCCGAGCGCTATGGCGTTGTGGAGTTCGATGATAGTGGCAGGGCTATATCTATCGAGGAGAAGCCCGCATCACCCCGCTCTAACTATGCCGTGACGGGTCTCTACTTCTACCCCAACAGCGTCGTGGATATCGCGGCGGACGTAACACCCTCAGCACGTGGCGAGTTGGAGATTACGACTGTCAACAGCACCTACCTCGAGCGTGGTGAGCTCAATGTCGAGATTCTCGACCGCGGCTACGCATGGCTCGACACCGGCACCCACGACTCATTGGCCGAGGCCTCAATCTTCGTGGAGGTTATCGAGAAGCGTCAGGGTCAGAAGATTGCCTGTATCGAGGAGATCGCCTACCGCAACGGCTGGATAACACGCGAGGAGCTACACCGCCTCGCCGAACCCATGCGTGCAAACCAATATGGACAATACCTACTCAAAATATGAGAATCTTAAAGACTGATATAGAGGGTGTTTACATCATTGAGCCACACCTCTTTGAGGATGAGCGTGGCTACTTCTTCGAGGCCTTCAGCGAGCGCAAATTCGCCGAGCTGACGGGCATCGAGACACGCTTCGTGCAGGACAACGAGTCGCGCTCAGCGAAGGGCGTGGTGCGTGGTCTCCACTTCCAGTTGCCCCCTCATGCGCAGTCGAAACTCGTGCGCGTGGTGCGCGGTAAGATCCTCGATATCGCGGTAGACATACGCCGCGGTTCACCCACTTTCGGTCACTACGTAGCGGTGGAGCTCAGCGAGCACAACCACCGCCAACTCTTTATTCCTCGCGGTTTTGCCCACGGATTTAGCACACTGGAGGGCAATGCTATCGTGGAGTACAAGTGCGACAACTACTACGCCCCCGAGTCTGAGGGCGCAATACGCTGGGATGACCCCACACTCGCAATCGACTGGCATATAGCACATAGCGAGGTTATAGTTTCTGCAAAAGATAAGGCAAACTCTTTGTTCGAGGCGTGCGAGGCACTCTTCGACTATAATACAGACTACTATGCATAGGATACTCGTAACAGGTGGCAACGGACAACTCGGCGAGGCGATACGTCGCGCCGCAGAGGGTAGCGCGAACAGCTACACCTTTGCTACTGTCGATGAGTTAGACATATGCAATGGTGCGGATGTGGAGCGCTACATCTCTGATAACAAGATAGACACGATTGTCAACTGCGCAGCATACACCGACGTGGAGGGCGCAGAGGATAACCAAGATATGGCATTCGCCATAAATGGCACGGCAGTCGCAGAGATGGCAGAGGTATGCAAGAGACTGAATGTTAAGTTAATACATATATCCACCGACTACGTCTTTGGCGGCGACGCCATGCGTAGAACGCCCTACACCGAGGGCGACGCAACAGCGCCCATCAACGTCTACGGAGCGAGCAAAGAGCAAGGAGAAGTAGCTGTTGTCAAGCACGATGGCATCGTCGTTCGCACCTCGTGGCTATATGCTCCCTGGGGCAAGAATTTCGTACTGACCATGCTTCGCCTCGGCAAGGAGCGCGAGGAGATAAGCGTTGTCAACGACCAGCAGGGCACACCCACATCGGCACTTGGCCTCGCGCGCGCGATAGTAACTATGGTGGATGGTGGCGCTGTGGAGTCTATGCGCGGCATCTACCACTACACCGATGGTGGCGAGTGCACATGGCACGACTTTGCGTGCGAGATAATGAGAGAGGCGGGCTTGGCGTGTCGCGTAGAGCCTTGCACTACTGCGGAGCGTAATATGCGCGCCGCACGACCAGCATATTCGGTGCTGAACACCGCGCGTATGGCGGCAATAGAGGGCATCGAAATAACACCCTGGCAAGAGCGACTACGCGAGGTTATATCACTTATAAACAAGTAATTATGGAGAAGCGCAATATACTTATTACGGGTGGTGCGGGCTTTATTGGCAGCCACGTTGTGGAACTTATGACAACGAAGTATCCCCACTACCACATCGTAACACTCGACAAGCTCACCTACGCGGGTAGTCTCGACAATATCGCCGAGGCTATAAAGCGCCCCAACCACACCTTTGTGGAGGGCGACATCTGCGATAAGGAGCTCGTTGAGCGCATCTTCGCCGAGCACCATATCGATGGCGTTATGCACCTCGCTGCCGAGAGCCATGTAGACCGCTCCATCAGCGCGCCTATGCTCTTTGCCATGAACAACATCCTCGGCACTATAACACTCCTAGAGGCGGCACGCAAGGCGTGGGCAGGCAACTATGAGGGTAAGCGCTTCCACCATATCTCTACGGATGAGGTCTATGGCGCACTATCCCTCGAGGGTGGCAAGTTCACCGAGGAGTCGCGCTACGAGCCCCACTCGCCCTATTCGGCATCGAAGGCATCGTCAGACCACTTCGTGCGCGCCTATCATGACACCTACGGTCTCCCCGCGGTTATCACAAACTGCTCGAACAACTATGGCGAGAAGCAGTACCCCGAGAAGCTTATACCTTTGTTTATAAATAATATCGTGAAGCGCCTCCCCTTGCCTGTCTATGGTACGGGATGCAATGTGCGTGATTGGTTGTATGTTGGCGACCATGCTGCGGCACTCGATACGGTATTCCACCGCGGTGCTGATGGCGAGACATACAACGTGGGAGGTGATAACGAATGGACAAATATTGAGCTTATAAAGCGTCTTATAACCGTTGTAGACAGCGAGTTAAGTCGTACAGAAGGCGAGAGCCTCGCGCTTATTACGCATATTGAGGATCGCGCAGGCCACGACCTACGCTATGCTATAGACTCCACAAAACTACAGCGCGACCTAGGCTGGAAACCCACCATGGAATTTGAGGAGGGTCTCCGCCGCACCGTGCGTTGGTATCTATCAAAATTGTAGAGTAATCAGCTTACTTAAGCCTTTCAGATATCTCCTTGCGCGCGGCAACCTTTGCTGCGTCGAGGTGTCGTTGTGCCTTGGCTTCTGCCTTGGCATCGCCCTTTGTCTGCGCATCCATAACTGCAAAGTAGAGCTCCCAAAGCTTCATTTCTGCCGTCACCTCGCGCTGCGCAAGGGTGTAAGCCTTTGCCTTGGCTGCTGTTGCCGCCTCGCTCTCTGCATAGGCATGACGGTAACCCTTGACATCGTTCCAATGACCACGCGTGAAGTCGGGGAAGGCGACAGCTGCACAGTTGTTATCCATTGATAGTGAACCCAACTCCGCCAAGCAACACCACTCCGCCATATCGTAGACATCCATATCGAGTGGAAGACCATTCTGCAAGCAATATACAAGACGGGCATCCATGATATAGTCCATGCCGCCATGACCCATCTCTCTGCCCAACTCACCAAACTGCTCAATCAAGGGGTGGCGATATGCCTCCATAAGCATCGCACGCTGCTCGGCAGTCACAAATCCGTGAGCATTGAGGTTATCCATCTGTGGCGCACCCGCAAGCTTTGCACCCTCTGCCGAGAGAGCAAACTCTGGCGTGGGGTACTTCGTAGCGTAGCCCTTAGTTCCCGTGAGCTTAAATAGTCGGTTATATGGCTGTGGCGTCATCACATTATGCTGAATCTCAACCACCTTACCCTGCGCCGTGCGCATGAGTGTTGTTGTGTGGTCGCCATTACGGAATGTCGCACACTCCTCGCCCGTGCGACTCTCAACAAGCTCCTTACCCACGAAACTCTCCGTGTCCATCGCCACCAACGTCGTGAAGCGGTCGCCACGGTGGATGTTCATGCACTGCGCCACGGGGCCTAGGCCATGTGTTGCGTAGAGGTCGCCACGATTCTCCATATTGTACTTTAGACGCCAATTAAGCTCCGCGGTATCGTTATCATTGGGATCGTGCCAATATGAGTCCCAGTAGATATCTAGTGTATGGATGTAAGCACCCTCGGCGCGCACAATCTCGCCAAAGAGACCCTGCTGCGCCATGTTGAGCGCAGTAAGCTCGTAATAGTCGTAGCAGCAATTCTCAAGAATAAAGCAGTGGAGACGCTCGCGCTCCGCGAGGTCGATAAGAGTCCAGCACTGCTCGAGGTTCATCGCCGAGGGAACTTCGATAGCGACATGCTTGCCATGCTCCATGGCATACTTCGCCACGGGATAGTGGTGATTCCAGTCTGTAGCAATATATACAAGGTCTATATCGTTGCGCTGGCACAACGCCTCGTAGCCATGCTCACCATAGTAGACATCTGCAGGCATCATGCTCGCCTCATAGAGGAAACGCTGACATGCATCAGCACGCTCACGCTCGTAGTCGCACAATGCAACAACCTCAACGCCAGGAATATGTGCAAAGCGCATCACAGCCCATGGACCACGCATACCGAGACCCACAAAGCCCACGCGCAATGTCTCGATAGGCTCTACTGCAAGACCTACGACATGCTCCTGACCCTCAGGTCGCTCGGGGCAATCCACAACGATAGTGCCACCATTCCAATGCCATGTTGTCGACTCCGACAGCGACTGCGCCGCCGCCTCAACGCCCATAAATGCAACCGCTACAACCACCGCAGCAACTATATACCTTACACTATTCATTATGATAATATCTTGATTACCAATCATTATCCGTATTATTTTCCTTAACTATTGAAGACAATATCACCGCAGCAGTGAAGTTCTTATCAAAGAAGTTTGCTACTTGATAATATAAACTCTCATCATATATTTTTCCTTCATATGTAATACGCTTCCTATACATTAAATCAGCCAAAGACCAAGCACCTCTTTCCCTTTGAACAGATACGGCATATCCGTAACTTTGTCCATATAAAGTTGAAGATGAGGAATATGTATCAGTTACTACTTTTTTAGATATACACTCTATATTAGATAGTGTGACCTTATATCTGCCATCTCTAAACTCATAAGTAACATTAGCACTCCAAATGTCAGCCCCCATGCCATAATATTTACTATTATGGTCTGGAATAAACTCACGACCGATAATTACACCCGAGATACTTATATCATCTTCATAGGTCACATTATCCATATTACTAATCGCCTCACGCTTTAGATCTTCGATTGAAAGATTCGATTCAAGAACTCGCGACCACTCCATATCTCCCCCAACAACGGTTTTGAATGTTTCAAGGAAATAGGTACGGATATAACCTCTCTCTACAACATGGTCGTAATAGTATGGATGGGGGAAATGCTTTCTAAAGTCCTTCCTACCATATTTTTCATTCCATCCTTCACGAGTTAACCAATCTCCATTGGCATCACTATAAAGGACATTGCCTTTTATAGTTAGCATAATCTCATAGACCTGCGCGCTGACACTTATAGAAGTTATGAACAGAGCAAAAAGCAAGGTGATAAATCTCTTCATAATGAGGTTATATATAAAGATATTAAAAAATCACGATAACGCGACCGCTAAGCGCGATTGAGAGTGTGGCGGTGCGGCCTAAGATATTGATTGTGGCGGGGGTTACAGAGCCATCGCACTCTACATCACAGTGATACTCGCCCGTGGGAGGCAGCATCTTAAATTCATCGATACCAGCGATAGTACCACCATCAGCAACGCCCGAGAGCATATAGCGTGCACCAAGAAGGCGCGCGGCACGCTCCATATCGCCCTCGGCGATGACATTACGCACCACGGTAGAGCTGACCTTATCCTCGCCATCCTCCCTATGTTGCGCCACACACTCGAGCTCGAAACCGCACTCCGCGGCGAGGGGCTGCAGCTTGTCGAAGTTACCCTCACTACCACGACCAAGGCGATGGTTAT
>JAFZGE010000001.1 GCA_017555545.1 Alistipes sp. | reverse complement strand
GCCACCACCCCGAGGAGTATGATATATTTATGGCAGGACTATTTGAGAATTAGAAATTATTTTATAAATTTGTAGAGAACCCTAAAAACTTTTATAGCATGTCACGAAAACTATCCGCAGGCCTTATTGACCGATTACTAAAAGCAGATTATAAAAAATTACTTAATGTTATTCGTAAAGATCAGGAGTTGTCTTTAGAGATAAGGGACAAACAGGCAATAGTCTATCATCACAAGAAGAAGATATTAACGCTTTGTGAGTCTAAAGAGGCTGTTCTTCTATCTGATGGATATCTACGAGAGAATCAGGTTAAGCCAACATTAGACTTGAATAATCCATCGAAATACTTGAACGCAGCCAAGGAGATAGTGCGATCTCATAGTAAACAGATGGAATTTATGGTGCAACAGAATATTGCAAAAAGTAATCAAACTATTGAAAGTAAATATTTTGTTGTCGATATGGAGTATGCTTTTGAGCAAAATATGATTGCTGCAGCGGATCGACTGCCAAAAACTAGAGTAGATTTAGTGGCAATTGAGAAAGAGACAAATAATATTATACTCTTTGAACTTAAATATGGCTTGGATGCGTGTTGTGGAAATAGTGGGGTGGATGATCACTATGAAAAAATAGAAAAGTTCCTTGCTCGGGAGGATTTTTGTGCGCAACTTAAGTCGGATATTGCAAATATTATCTCAGATAAAAATAGATTAGGCCTTATAAAATTTCCAATTAACAAGGCTTTTGAGGATATAAAGATGAAGTATATATTTGCATATAATAGTGATAAGGATTTGGAAAAATATCGTAATGAGTATGCATATAAATATGCAGAAAAAGGAATTGAAACCTTATATATTGATACACGATACATTTTGAAGTAAGTGGGAATATGACCCTAACAATCCATAGAGGCACTCACGAGATTGGCGGTAGTTGCGTCGAAATATGCTCCGACAAGGCGAAGATTTTGATTGACCTCGGTATGCCCCTCGACTACGATAAACGTAGTCGGGAGGAGCAGACCGAGATACGACACAATGCCGAAGAGTGGTGCAAGGGTGTAGATGCACTCTTTTTGAGCCACTCCCACGCCGACCACTATGGTTTTCTCGATTTGTTGCCTCAAGATACGCCAATCTATGCCACTGAGGAGTCCTTTGCGATGCTTGCCCTCGATGGCATTCTCGGCGATGACCCTACGAAGCACCTCGAAAAGCGCACCCTAAAGAGTGGACAATCGTGCGAGGTGACAGATATAAAGGTTACAGCCTATATCGTTGACCATTCGGCTTATGGTGCGTGCGCCTATCTTATTGAGTGCGACGGCAAGCGCATATTGTATAGCGGAGATATCCGCCTTCACGGAGTTAAGGGAGTATTGTATAAGAACTTGCCCAAGGATGTGGATTACCTACTCTTGGAGGGGACAAATATTTTAAGCGCAAAGAACAACCCCACCGAGCGAGAGGTTGAAAATCAGTTTGTCGAGGCCTTCAATGAGGCTCCCGATGCCCTGCATTTGGTGTGGTGCTCGGCAAAGAATATAGACCGTATATGCGCTCTATTTCGTGCTTGCATCAGATGTGGCAGAACGCTTGTGCTTGACCCCTATACGGCAAATGTTTTGGCGGCAGTTGCGCAATTAAACCCGCATATACCAACAGTTACCACTGCCAAGCAAATGATGGTATATTTTCCATACTACCTAACAAAACGGCTTTTGGAGCGCAATCCTGAGAGTTATATATATTCGCTTGAACCTCGTAAAAATAAGGTATCGTATAACGATTTTATGACCAAACCCAAGCGATATGTAATGCTTGTGCGCCCAACGGCACTCTCGTATCTCGAGAAGTTAAGCATTAGGCATATTCGCCTTATAAAGTCGATATGGGGTGGCTACTGGAATGAGCCAAACACCGAGCGTTTTCGAGATTGGGCCAAGGAGCATTGTGATGCGATCAAGGATATTCATTCGAGCGGTCACGCCGATACACAATCATTGCAACGCATTGTTGAGTTCGTTCGACCAAAAACGATTGTACCAATACATACTGACGCCCCGAAACGATTTTGCGATATATTCGTAAATGACAATGTGAAATGCCTTGACAATAACGAGGTGTTGTATTTGTAATTTTAATATACGATGAAAATCCAATACGCCTCTGACCTCCATTTAGAGATGTCGGCAAACAGACGATATATGCAGAATATCCCATTTGAGGCAGTGGGCGATGTACTTGTACTTGCGGGAGATATTGGCTATTTGTGCGACAAAACAATGCCCTGCCCAAAGTTCTGGGAGTGGGCATCGGCAAATTACCGTGAGGTGTTAATAGTGCCAGGTAACCACGAATACTACCAAAACTATGATGTCTTGGCAGATGGTGACAGCTGGAGTCGTGAGATATTGCCTAATGTGCATTACCACCAAAACAAGGTTGTGAGAATTGATAATGTCGATTTTATCCTCTCGACCCTTTGGTCGTACATTCGCCCCGAAGACGAATTTGTTGTAGAGCAAGGAATGTATGACTTTCGACAAATTCTGTACAATGGTCGCCGTTTTACACCTGCCGACTTTAACGCCGAGCACGAGAAGTGTCTAGACTTTATCAATCGGAGTGTTGCGGAGAGTACAGCCGAGCGTATCGTGGTGGTAACACATCATCTGCCTACAATGGCAGTTGTTGCGCCAGAGCATAAAAGTAGCCTACTGAATAGTGCCTTCGCAACGGAGCTGGGCGACTTTATTGCAGACAGCCGTATCGATGCGTGGATTTTCGGGCACTCACACGCCAACGAGGAGGTCATCATAGGCAACACGCGCCTTATATGCAATCAGCTTGGCTATGTCTACTACCATGAGCACCTCAAAGGCTTCGATGGCAGAAGGTATATCGAGTTGTGATATACGAAACAAACTTCCACAAACAATAAGAGACTACCATGGGCGAACCGTGGTAGTCTCTTGTTTTGGGGTTAGGTGGGGCGCTATACGCCATCAATCTGAATGCACTCGATGCCTACGCGCTCGAGGAGTTTGATGCCGTCATCGTTGCGATATGGGTCGGCATAGACAACGCGCTTGATACCCGCCTGGATGATGAGCTTAGCGCACTCGATGCAGGGCGATGCCGTAACATAGAGCGTAGAGCCATCGCAGTTGTTGGCGCTCTTAGCAACCTTTGTGATAGCATTAGCCTCGGCATGGAGGACATATGGCTTTGTTGTGCCCATATCATCCTCGCAGATGTTCTCGAAGCCCGCGGGCGTGCCGTTGTAGCCATCCGAGATAATCATCTTATCCTTAACGAGCAATGCACCCACCTTGCGGCGCACGCAGTATGAGTTCTCTGCCCACACACGCGCCATCTGCAAGTAGCGCTTATCGAATTCTCGCTGTTTCTGCTCCTTATATCCCATAAATTATAGCAGTTTTATATTAATGATATTTGTTGTTAACTGCAGTATATGCGCTGCACCTCTTGAAAATTTGTTGTCAGAGTAGTGCAGATACAACGCTCGGCGAATTTCGAAGCGATGGGCTGTACTATGGCGTACTGCCCATTGCTGAGATAATTCGTTAGCGGAAGTAGATGCGCTGCTATCACAACAAATTACAATTTGCCGTGACAATGCTTATATTTCTTACCTGAGCCACAAGGACATGGATCGTTACGACCTACGCTCTTGTCAACCTTGATAGGCGCTGTTGTAGACTTCTCGCCCTGACCAGCTGCGGCTGCGGCTGCCATGCGTGATGCCTGAAGCTTGTTCACGTCAATCTTAGCCTTCTGCTCACGTGCCTCCTGCATATTGTCTGAGTTTGCCTCACGAACAGCGATGCCACCCTTGTTGATGAGTGCCAATACGTCGCGGTTGATCTCCTCCAACATCTTTGCAAAGAGCTGGAACGACTCAAGCTTGTAGATGAGCAATGGATCCTTCTGCTCGTATGTAGCATTCTGTACGCTCTGGCGCAAGTCATCCATCTCGCGCAAGTGCTCACGCCATGCGTCATCGATGGTAGTAAAGAGTGCCACCTTAGCGAATACGCGGTAGATCTCCATGCAGTCGGTCTCCTTACACTTCTTCAACTCAACGGGGATAGAGAAGCGCAAACGACCATCGGTGATAGGGAATGCGATGCGCATATCCATGTGGTCCTCACGCTCCTTGTAGATCTTCTCCATTGTGGGGCGTACGGTCTCGGCAATCATCTTAGCCTTACGCTCGTAGTATGCCGCGAGGTCGCGTACGATAGCCTCTACAAGCTGCTTGGGCTTCATTGAGTTGTACTCCTCCTCTGATACAGTGAAGTCGAGTGCCACCTCACGCATAAGCTCGAACTTGAAGTCCTCGTATGTGCAACCCTCGTTGTTCTCAACGAACTTCTCGGCATAGTCATAACGCAAGTTGTTCATGTCGATATCGAGGCTCTCGCCATAGAGTGCGTGGCGACGGCGTGTGTAGATAACCTCATGCTGTGAGTTCATAACGTCATCATACTCCAACAAGCGCTTACGCACACCAAAGTGGTTCTCCTCGACCTTCTTCTGTGCACGCTCGATAGCCTTAGACATCATGCCTGCCTGGATAACTTCGCCCTCCTTAAGACCCATCTTATCCATCATAGATGCGATGCGCTCAGAACCGAAGAGGCGCATGAGCTTATCCTCAAGAGATACGAAGAACTGTGAAGAACCTGGATCACCCTGACGTCCTGCACGACCACGCAACTGACGGTCTACACGACGGCTCTCGTGGCGCTCAGTACCGATGATAGCCAAACCACCACGCTCCTTAACCTCTGCAGAGAGCTTAATATCGGTACCACGACCCGCCATGTTAGTAGCGATGGTAACCTGACCGCTATGACCTGCCTCGGCAACGATCTGTGCCTCGAGCTGGTGCTGCTTAGCGTTCAACACATTGTGCTTGATGCCACGCAACTTAAGCATACGGCTCAACAACTCCGAAATCTCGACAGATGTAGTACCAACCAACACTGGGCGACCCTCAGCTACGAGGCGCTCAATCTCAGCAATAACAGCGTTGTACTTCTCACGCTCAGTCTTATATACGAGGTCATCGCGGTCGTCACGGATAACCTTCTTGTTTGTGGGGATTACGACAACATCGAGTTTGTAGATGCTCCAGAACTCCGATGCCTCAGTCTCTGCTGTACCTGTCATACCCGCGAGCTTGTGGTACATACGGAAGTAGTTCTGCAATGTAATGGTAGCGAATGTCTGTGTTGCATCCTCCACCTTTACGTTCTCCTTTGCCTCGATAGCCTGGTGCAAGCCATCAGAATAGCGGCGACCCTCCATGATACGACCTGTCTGCTCATCAACGATCTTAACCTTGTTGTCGATAAGTACGTACTCAACCTCCTTCTCGAACATGAAGTATGCCTTGAGCAACTGGTTCATGGTGTGTACGCGCTCTGCCTTAATTGCGTAGTCAGAGATGAGTGCATCCTTCTCCTTTGCACGCTCCTCAGCAGTAAGCTTAGCGTGGTCGATGTCGGCGATGCGAGCACCGATGTCGGGCAATACGAAGAAGCCCTCCTCGTTGAAGCGCTTAGATGCCGCCTCGTGACCCTTATCTGTGAGGATAAGTGAGTTCATCTTCTCATCGTGTACCACGAAGTTGTCATCCGTAATCTCGTGCATGCGTTTCTCGTTGTCCTGCATGTAGAAGTTCTCGGTCTTCTGCAAGAGTACCTTCACACCAGGCTCAGAGAGAAACTTGATAAGTGCCTTATACTTTGGCATAGCCTTGTGGGCACGCAACAAGAGTTTACCCGCCTCGTCGAGGTTACCCTCGTTGTAGAGACGCTTAGCCTCGGCAACATCTGCCGAAGACATCTTGCTCTGAAGGTCGTAGATATACTTTGCTGCAGGCTGATACTCCGCAAAGAGCTGGTCGCTACCCTTAGGTACAGGACCAGAGATGATAAGAGGAGTACGAGCATCATCAATAAGCACAGAGTCGACCTCATCGACAATTGCGAAGTGGTGCTTACGCTGTACGAGATCCTTAGGCGCATTTGCCATGTTATCACGCAAGTAGTCGAAGCCGAACTCGTTGTTTGTACCGAAGGTGATGTCGGCCATATATGCCTTACGACGCTCCGCAGAGTTGGGGCGTGTGTTGTCGATACATGCTACCGAAAGACCGTGGAACTGATACATAGGACCCATCCACTCGGCATCACGACGTGCGAGGTAGTCGTTTACTGTGACTACGTGCACACCCTTATGTGCCAAGGCATTAAGGAATACGGGGAGTGTTGCCACGAGGGTCTTACCCTCACCCGTTGCCATCTCGGCGATACGACCCTTATGGAGTACTACACCACCAAAGAGCTGAACGTCGTAGTGTACCATATCCCACTTGATGACGTTACCACCTGCAGTCCACTGGCTGCTGTAGATAGCCTTGTCATCCTCGATGCGTACCAAATCCTGGCGCTCGGCAGCGAGGTTACGGTCGAACTCGTTAGCTGTTACCACCACCTCATCGTTCTGTGCAAAGCGGCGTGCTGTATCCTTCATGATGGCGAATGCCTCGGGCAAAATCTCCTCAAGACGCTTCTCGATATTCTCATCGATGCGCTTTGTGAGCATCTCAATCTCGCTTGAGAGTCGCTCCTTCTCCTTGAGCGTTGTTGCAGGGCTCTCGAGGAGCTCCTTGTTCTTGGCGATTGTAGCCTCATCCTCGGCGATGAAGTCGGTGATAGACTTGCTCAACGCCTGTGAGCGAGCACGCAACTCATCGTTAGAGAGTTTCTCGATTGTGGGATAGATAGCCTTGATCTTCTCCACGTAGGGAATAATCTCCTTACGGTCCTTATCGGCCTTTGAGCCGAAGAATACCTTGATTACTTTTGATAAAATATCCATATCTTACTGTTTGTTATTAACGCTGTTAGCTATGCCGTGGCATAGTCTTTAATGTGGTACGCCCGCACACAATACGCGCGCACTCACACATATAACGCACAAAGATATAAAAAAATATTCAATCCGCAAAGAGCAAAGTATCGGTTTTAGCCATTCTCGGAGCAAAACTACCCTATTTACACGCAACAAAGTCGTATGCCGCAATGGCAATGGCGTAGTCATACTGCGCAGCAATCGCATTGGTATAGATCTGCAACCAGCTTATCTGCGCTTGCAAAACATCGAGGATGGTTGAGAGACCCTCACGATAGGAGTAGGTGCTAATCTCGAGATTCTCCTCGGCAATGTCAAGGTTGCGCTGTGCTGTCTTAACGCGCTCGTGGGTAGAGAGCAAGTTTGTCCACGTATCACTCTCTTCAAGTGTTATATTATCGACAATGGCGGCTATGGCATTTGTCTGGCGAAGATAGTCGCTACGCGCAGCAGATACGGCGTGCTTGCGTTCGCCAAAGTGATAGATAGGCGAACTGAAAGAGAACACCAACCCACCGTCGAGGCGAGTGCCACCACCACGCACATAAGGCATATTGGGCTGCAACAGAGCGTATGCTCCGACCTCAATCTGCGGCAGATATTTAGCCCTCGAGGCGCGAATACCCCAAAAGGCACGCTCGGCTTCGAGTTGAGAGGAGTTGTAATCAGGATGACGAGATATGATATTTTCAATACTCTCTCGCTCAGGTAGGTATAACTCATCAAATATAGACTCACTTAAGGTGACTAGCTCCGCGGGATTAGCACCCTTAAGCAGATTAAAGTTGTGTTGCGCTATATCGCGTTTCTGTCTCGCCTCAGAGAGTTGATACTCCGCATCACTAAGGCGCGACTCCACTTGCAGAAGATCGCTCTTTGAGATATAACCCTCGGTGTAACGCTCCACCACAACATCACGCAGCGCGCGCACGATGGCGACATACTGAAATATCGCCTCGTAGTACTCCTCTGCACGCGACAACGACCAATAGGCAATCTCGGCAGTATAGCGCACAAAGTGTTCGGTGGATAACTCATTGAGTTCCGAGATGTCTGATGCTAACTCCGCACGCTTTGCCTCAGCACGCACCTCGCCACCACGAAATATGGGTTGCGAGACATCGAGTTGTGTAAGCCAGTTCCAGCGTCGTCCATCGATAGGTTTGCGCACATCGATATTGAGTTCGCGGGCAAGGCCAATGAATGGGAGATAACCCTTGCGTGCTACGATTTCTCGCTCGTATGCACCCTGCGTAGCGAACTCTGCATCCTGCAACTCGTGGCTATATGCAAGCACGCTTTCGCGATACTCATCGAGCGTAATCTGAGCATGAAGCATACATGGAGTAATGGTTAATATAATCGAGGCAAGCACTCTACGTATCATAATTTTATGCGATAGAATAGTGAGTAGACAACGGGCAACACCACAAGCACCATCAGCGTGGCTACAAAGAGGCCGCCCATGATGGTTGCAGCCATGCTTCCAAACATTGAGTCGGCAAGCAGAGGTATCATGCCGAGTATCGTGGTGAATGATGCCGCAACAACGGGTATAAAGCGGTCGGTGGCAGCCTCCACAACGGCGTGGATAGGCTCATAATCATCGGCACGCAACTCGCGGATGCGGGCGACAAGGATAACGGCATTCTTGATGTTCATGCCCACAAGACCGAGCAGACCCAGGAGCGAGAAGAAGTCGAACATCTTGCCCGTAATACCAAGACCAAGCACTACACCCATAAAGATGAGTGGCACGGTGACAAGCACCACCAGAGGATCGCAAAGGTTACCAAATAGCAATAGCAGCACAATGAAAATCAGTATCAGCGCCGTGGGTAATTGACTTGCAAGGGCGTCGTTAGACTCCTCGCGACTCTCCTCCTCGCCAAAGAGCTTTAGACTATAGCCCGCAGGAATAGTGACCCGGTCTTCAATCTCTTGCTTGAGACTCTTGAGCAGAGCAATAGCATTGACACCTCGCACGGGATCGCATTGTGCCTTCATAACACGCTGTGCATCGACACGCTTAATCACCGAGGGTACAAAGCCGAAGTCAAAACCTGCAGAGGCCTGCTCCAGAGAGTAACTACGCCCTGAGCGAGAGAAGATGGGCATAGTACCAAGTGCCGAGAGCGAGTTGTCGGGTAGTGGCTCCGAGCGCAGCAGGATAGGCATGGAAAGATCACCCTCACGATAGGTGGCAATGGGTAATCCCGAGGTAGATATCTCGAGCGAAGAGACCATAGCATCGCGCTCAACACCGAGGCGCTGAGCCTTAATCTGCGAGTAGCGTGGTTGCCACTCTGCTACCCTACTACCCCAACTATTGCGTATATTGCGGGTGTTGGGATTTGCCTCAAAGAGCGCCATGGCATCGCGTGTAAGGCGACTTAGAGAATCGACATTCTCACCCACGAAGCCTATCTCAATCGTAGCATCTGGAACGGGCGAGAGCCTAAAGAGTGAAGAGCGCAGCCACACATCGGCGAAGTTGGCAACAACCCAATCATCAAAGCGCTCTTCGACCTTGGCCGTAGCATCTGCATCGTGCAACTCAACAAGAAGATTGCCGTAGTTTGGGCGTCCTGCATAGCTGCTGCTTGCGAGGTAGTAGCGTGGGGGTGTTCCGCCCGTTGTGGCAGATACACGCTTAACCTCAGGTTGCTCCAACAGCCACTCTGTCATCATATCGAGGCGCAAGGTTGTGGTCTCAATATCGTAGCCATCAGGGAGTATTACATCGGCTCTAAAGTAGGGCTTGGCAAGTTGCGGAAAGAAGTTCTGTGGCATGCGACCCATAGCCCACATCGATAGTGTAAATATCACGACCACAACGATTAATGTAGCCCACCTAAAGCGCAGCGCGAACTCCACCGTGCGGCGAAACCATCCAAGGTGTTCCTTAAAATTACTATCATGCGTACCACGCAAAAGGTTGACGCTCATAACAGGAACTTGGGTTAGTGCCAAGACCCAGCTTGCAAGGAGCGAGAGGGCGATAACTACAAACAATGGGCGTATAATCTCCGCCACGGATGAGGGCGAGAGCTGCAACGGAAGAAATGAAAATATCGCTATAAGCGTTGCACCCAACAGACCAAAGGCGGGGCGCGAAGCACCCACTATGGCGGCATTGTATAGTGGTACACCGTGCGAGGATAGGTTGCGCGTGTTGTCAACAACCACGATAGCATTATCCACAAGCATGCCCATGGCGATAATAAAACCAGCGAGCGAGGTGCGGTTGATGCCCTCACCAATAAAGAGCATAGCAAGGAGCGTGGCGCCAATGGCAAAGAGTAGTGAAGAACCCACGATAACACCCGAGCGCCAACCCATAACAAGCATAACAAGGAGTATTACTATGGCGACACTCTCGGCAAGGTTGACAAGGAAGTCGTAGTTCGCCTTGCGGGCAATCTCGTTCTCAGGGTAAAGCGTAACGAGTTCCAACCCCGCGGGAAGTTCCCTGAATGCACGCTTTAGCACAACATCTACCCTATCACCCACAGCGACAATATCGAGGTCGGGATCTGTGGCAACAGCAATGGCAACGGCATCCTCGCCATCGACCTTGACAATATAGGGCGAGGGCTTATGATAGCTGCGGCGCACCTCAGCGACATCGCCAAGACGGTATTGCTTGCCACTTGTGGCGTAGAGGAGTTGGTTTTCGATATCAGCAATTGTGGAGTATATCGTACCCTCCGAGAGTTCTATGACAACATCGCCAGCACGGCGCACGCCGAGGCCCGCGACGGCATTCTGACTTGATACGGCGCGTGCTATAGCATCGGGCGTGAGGTCGAAGGCAGAGAGCGTGGCGGGGCTTATGACAATCTCTATGGCCATGGGCTGCTCACCCGCCACCATCACCTTGCTGACACCATCCACAGTGTAGAGCATTCGCTCAATATTGCGGGCATAGGCACGAAGTTCATCCATAGCAAAGCCACCATCGGACTTAAGAGCGTAGTACAAGCCGTAGACATCGCCAAAGTCATCGGCGACATCTATCGCAGTGACACCATCGGGTAGTTGTGGGCGCAGATCATCGACCTTGCGGCGTAGCTCATCCCATAGCTGGGGTATGGCAGAGGGTTTAGTGTCGGACTGCAACTCTACAACCAAGCGGGCATAGCCGAAGTGCGCCTCGGAGGTTATCTTATGCACCGCCGTGAGTGTGCGAAGCTTACGCTCCATGGGCACAACAACCAACTGCTCCACCTCCGCGGGCGTAGCACCTGGATATTGGCACGTGACCACAGCACTCTTAATCTTGAAGGTGGAGTCCTCGCGCTTGCCAAGGTGAACAAAGGCGTAGATACCACCAAGGATAGCCACGGTGAGGAAGAAGGCAACAACCGAGGTGTTGCGTAGCGATAAACGAGTAATGTTGAATGACATAGACGTATTATCTAAAGTTTTCCACTACCTTGACTTTCTCGCCTTCAGTAAGCTTATACACCCCTGCCGAGACCACCCTTTCGCCAGCCTTTATGCCATCAAAAACAACGACATCACTGCTTCCAGTAACACCTCCAAGGGTTACTCTGCGGCGATGAACACGGCTATCACGATCTACCACCCAGACGCTATCGTAGTCGCCCACAGGGGCGTAAATGGCGGTTAGCGGGAGGAGCACGGCGCGGGAGTCATCCTCCTTGACTGATACAATGGCGATGCAGGTCATGCCTGGCGATATGGTATAGCGTGTGCGGTCAACATCCGTTAGGCGTAGTGATACGGGGAAGCCGAGGGCATCGCTCGAGGTGCGGGCGAAGCTCTTGATGGTAGCGCTGAACGGCGTATCGGGATAGGCATCAAATAGCACATTGTAGTGCGTTGTAGGAAGCGAAAGCGCAGAGATAAGACTCTCGGGGGCGGTGAAGCTGACGGTGTTGCTCTCAGGTTTTACAAGGCGAAGGATGGTTTCGCCAGAGGCTACGCGCTGGTATGTGTCAACTGCAACATACTCCACTACACCACTAAAGGGTGCGGTTATGCGACACTCCTGGAGTGTCTGCTCGGCATTCTCGTATGCGACCTTAGCTTGTGCCACGGCATTACGGAGTGCTTCGACCTCCTGCTCTGAGATGGCATCGTGCGACAACAGACGCTCGGCACGCTTAAGGCGCGAGAGGGTCTCATTGTATGCGGCCATGGCGGCTGATAGCTGCAACTCTACATCGCGCGAGTCAAGGCGGGCGAGTAGTTCTCCCTCGCGGACACTCATACCCTTGGCTATGGGCACATCGACAACACGCCCCGAGAGTTTGAAGGCGAGGTTGACAGCATCATCGGCGGTGGAGAGGGCAGCAAAGTCACGCGTAACGGCATGCAGAGGCTTGGCAACGACGCACTTGACGGGTTGCACAACATCTTCACGCGGAGCATCACCACGGTGACACGCCACGAGAGCAAACAAAAGAAATGTAAGGAGAGTGTATCGCATAGCAACATGAGTTTGTGCTATGCGGGGCAATTATCTTGCCACTAAATATCACGGATGTCGGCTTTGAACTCGATTACGCCATCATTGATAACAACAACACCAACATCGGCACGCATTACCGAGCGGAGAGTCATGGCGTCGATGGTGTAGACATCGCTCCTGAGGAGCTTCGAGACGTAGGCTACATCTGCGGTGGTGAGGACAACAACAGCCTGAGGAGGATATGCTTCAAGAAGGCGCTGGGCGTACATCAGACGGAGCCCTGTGAGCATATAGCTATCGTTGACACAGAGCCATGCCACACGACCATCCTTATTGAGCAAGTCAAGCGTAACATCCTCGCCATCACGGTTATATATGCGAAGGTCAGTGAACGTACCAGCCTCGCTGATGATACTCTCGGTGCGGGCATCGAGGTACTCGAGGTTGGGATCTGCCCAGCATGATGTATCCTCGGCAGAGAACTCAACAACCTCGCCCGTAGTGCTATTTTCGAAGATTAGAATGCTCTGCACGCCCTCGTTATTGCGCTCGTCAGCAACAGCCGTGCGGAGGTCTACACCGAGTTTGTAGGGCATGAAGTCCACAAGGGGTAGGTAACGCAATGAGTAGAGGTTGATGCCTATGGGCAAGGCCAATGCGAGTGCCATGATGATGGCTGTGCGGCGCCATGCGACCTTCTCTGCCTCAATATTACGCAACAAGAGAATGGCAGCAGGCAGAAGCACAAGGTTCTTGAGAAATGTCTGCCATGGGGTGAGCTTCACGGCATCACCAAAGCAACCGCAGTCACCAATAGGGAGCACCGTAGCGCTTAGCAGAGTGATAACGGTGAAGATTGCAAGAAAGAGTGTTGCAGCGAGTGTCGTGTATCGCTTTAACACACCAATAATAAGCATGATACCCATCACCATCTCCACCACAGCAAGAGATACTGCAATGGTAAGCGAGAGGGGCAATAACGCCTCCAAGGAGTATGTGGCAAGGTACTTATCGACAAATACCGAAGTGCCAATGGGGTCGACACACTTAACCAAACCAGAGAAGATGAAGACTCCTCCGAGCAACCAGCGTAGTGCTACAAGACCGATATGTTTCAACGTAGGATTCACGCCGCTACTCAGCGATAAGGGGTGCGACGTGGTGCATGATGCGCTCGTAGATCTCCTCGGGCGTTGCCATAGCACCATCAGCTGTTGAGCAGTCTACGACCTTGATGTCATCAGAGCATGCTGCAGCCTCGAGGTACACCTCACGCACACGGCGCTGAAGGTCGAGCGATGCCTCGTGGATATCCTTACCACCCTGCAAGTATGAGCGGTCATCACCCTCGCGTGTCTCGGTGAGTTTGCGCTCGGTGAACGAGAAGGGAACATCGAGGAACAACGACACATCGGGGCGGGGAATAGCGAACTCCTCGAACTCGGTGCGGAGAATCCACTCACGCAATGTGTCGCGCTCTGTGCCTGCGGGGAGCTTAGCACACTGATAGCCGATGTTGGAGTAGACATAGCGGTCGACAATAACTACCTTGCCCTCAGCCAACCAACCGTTGATGGTCTTTGCGGCATCGGCTCTGTCGCCAGCATAGAGAAGTGCCACAAGGTAGGGGTTTACGCCCTCTACAGTACCCAAGTCGCCACGCAAGAAGCGCGCGATAAGGTCGCCATAGACGGGAGCATCGAAGCGAGGAAAGTGCAGATACTCAGTATTTACACCACGCTGATTAAACATCTCCTTGAGTTTGGTTATCTGTGTTGACTTGCCTGCTCCATCAAGTCCCTCCAAAACGATAAACATCGTATATAAAAGTTTAGTTGTTAGTTCTATTAGCGCAACATCATAACGGCACGCTCAATACCTTTGGCAAGTGCCTCTACCTCCTCCAAGGTGTTGTACATGCCGATTGAGGCGCGACACATACCCGTAACGCCGAAGTGTGTCATGACGGGCTCTGCACAGTGATGACCTGTGCGGATGGCAATGCCGAGCTTGTCGAGAATCATACCTACATCGTAGGGGTGAGTACCCTCCACCGTGAACGACACCAAGGGACACTTGTGTGCAGCCTTGCCATAGATGCGGAGACCCTCAATCTGCTCCAGACGCTCCGTAGCAGCACGAAGAAGCATCTGCTCGTGCTCCTCGATGGCAGCCATGCCAATGCTGTCAACATAGTCGATAGCCGTGCCGAGTGCCACAGCACCAATAAAGTTGGATGTACCCGCCTCATACTTTAGAGGTAGGGGTGCATATGTTGTTTTTGCGAAGGTCACCTTGTCGACCATATCGCCACCGCCCATAAAGGGTGGCATAGCCTCCAAGAGCTCCTTGCGGCCATATAGTACGCCGATGCCTGTGGGGGCATAGAGTTTATGACCTGAGAGGGCGTAGAAGTCGTAGCCACGCTCAGCTACCCTGCCGCCACCATGCACGATACCCTGACAACCGTCAACCATGACCACAGCACCCACAGCGTGCGCCTTAGCGATGATTGGGTCGAGGTCGGGGCACGTACCAAGGGTATTAGAGGCCTCTGTAACAGCTACAAGACGTGTGCGCTCATCGATGAGGCTATCCAACTGCTCCATGCAGAGCTCACCTCTCTCATCAAAGGGCAAGACGCGCAACTCTGCACCATGGCGCATAGCCGCCAACTGCCAAGGCACGATATTGGAGTGGTGCTCCATCTCGCTAACGACAATGTTGTCACCCGCCTTCAGGAAGCGCTCGCTCCATGCATAGGCAACGAGGTTGATGCTCGCCGTAGCGCCCGAAGTGAATACCACCTCCTCGCGGTGCTCAGCGCCAATGAACTGGCGGACACGCTCGCGCGCCTGCTCATACATATCGGTCATACGACCCGAGAGGTGGTGCACACCGCGGTGGATATTAGCGTTGTAGTGGCGCATAATCTCATTGACCTTCTCGATTACCGCCGTGGGCTTCTGTGCCGTAGCTCCCGAGTCGAAGTAGACCAAGGGGCGGTTGTTGACGGTGCGCGAGAGGATTGGGAAGTCTGCGCGTATCTTCTTAATGTCGAAAGACATAGCTTACAAACTATTAAGTTTTGCGTTAATGAGCGTCATAAGCTCTTCGGCGAGGCTCTCGATGGCAGAGTGCATAGCCACATCCTGCACGAAGCCCTCAATCTGAAGGCGCTTTGCCTGCGCTGTGCTCAAACCACGCTGACGCATGTAGAGGATAGCCTCGCTATCCATCTGGCCTACGGTAGCACCGTGGCTACACTTAACGTCGTCGGCATAGATCTCCAACTGTGGGAGCGTCTCGATGCGTGCCTCGCCAATCGTAACATTGCGGCTCGACTGCACAGAGTCGGTGTGCTGAGCACCTGGGGCAACATACACGAGACCCGAGAAGCTGCCGTGTGCCTTGTCTGCTGCAACGCCCTTAACTGCGGTGTGTGATATACACTCTGCAGCCATGTGGTTGACATCTACCGTCACGCTACCCTGCTCCTCGCCAACGAGGATGAAGCAGCCGTTGTGCTTGAACGATGCACCCTCCTCCACGAGGCTTGCTGCAACGCGCACATCCGAAGGCGATGTAACAACCTGAGTGAGTGAGCACTCGCCATTGTTAGCTATAGCGATGCTTAACTGCGTGGCACTATGCTGGGCAACAACCTCGACAATGCGAAGCGTAGCACCCTTGCGCACATCGATGTCGATGTTTACCGCCTTGGCGCCATCCACGATGAGCAACTCAACCGCAGCACCCTCAGCAATGGTTATATCTGTGTCCGCCTCAGCGCGCAACACCCAACGACCCGACTCGGTGCAACACCCTGCGGGGATGGGACTTGCGGCAAAAGCTTCAATAATACGCTCGGTCATGGCTACTCCTCCTTATAGTCGTTAATGAGCCAGTCGTAACCCTCCTTCTCGAGCTTGAGTGCGAGTGTCTTGTCGCCGGTGTAGATGATGCGACCCTTGTACAAGACGTGTACGTAGTCGGGCACGATGTAGTCCAAGAGGCGCTGGTAGTGTGTGATAACCACCGTAGCATTGTCCTCGCGCTTGAGGCGTGTAACACCCGTTGCCACGATGCGGAGTGCGTCAATGTCGAGACCTGAGTCTGTCTCATCGAGGATTGCGAGCTTGGGATCGAGCATAGCCATCTGAAAGATCTCGTTCTTCTTCTTCTCGCCACCCGAGAAGCCCTCGTTCACAGCGCGCGATGTGAGCTTAGAGTCGAGCTCCACGATAGCGCTCTTCTCCTTCATCATCTTGAGGTACTCAGCCGCAGTGAGGGGCTCGAGACCACGATACTTACGCTGCTCGTTTACGGCAATCTTCATGAAGTTAGCCATAGATACACCAGGGATCTCGACGGGGTACTGGAAGCCCAAGAAGAGGCCCTTGCGTGAGCGCTCCTCGATTGGGAGGTCGAGCAAGTTCTCGCCCTCAAACTCCACCTTACCCTCAGTAACGGTAAACTTCTCGTTACCAGCCAACACCGAAGCAAGTGTAGACTTACCCGAGCCATTAGGGCCCATGATAGCGTGCACCTCACCGGCCTTAACCTCGAGGTTTATGCCCTTCAAAATCTCCTTATCGCCAACCTTAGCGTGCAGATTTTCAACCTTTAACATATATGTAGTTTTTATTTTATTACTAATTACCAATTTCTCATTACTCACTGTAGACTATCCCACGCTGCCCTCCAACGAGATTGCAAGAAGCTTCTGCGCCTCTACAGCAAACTCCATAGGCAACTTTGCCAACACCTCGCGGGCATAGCCGTTAACGATAAGACCAACGGCATCCTCCGTAGAGAGACCACGCTGGTTGCAGTAGAAGAGCTGCTCCTCCGAGATCTTCGATGTCGTAGCCTCGTGCTCCAACACTGCCGAGGGGTTGTACGAGTCAATAACGGGGAAGGTGTGTGCGCCACACTTGTCGCCAATGAGCAACGAGTCGCACTGCGAGTAGTTACGCGCATTATCCGCACCCTTAGCCACGCGAACAAGACCACGGTAGGCATTCTGCGACTTACCCGCCGAGATACCCTTCGACACGATGCGTGAGCGTGTGTTCTTGCCGATGTGAATCATCTTTGTACCCGTATCTGCCTGCTGGTAGTTGTTGGTCATCGCCACAGAGTAGAACTCGCCCGATGAGTTATCGCCAAGCAACACGCAGCTGGGATACTTCCATGTGATTGCCGAGCCCGTCTCAACCTGAGTCCACGAGAGGTGTGCACCCTCGCGGCAGAGACCACGCTTGGTAACGAAGTTGTAGATACCACCCTTACCCTCCTTGTCGCCTGGGTACCAGTTCTGTACGGTAGAGTACTTAACATCGGCATCCTTCTCCACAACAATCTCAACTACTGCGGCATGCAACTGGTTCTCATCACGGCGGGGCGCGGTGCAACCCTCCAGGTAGCTCACATACGAGCCCTCATCTGCCACGATAAGCGTGCGCTCGAACTGACCTGTACCCTCGGCATTGATGCGGAAGTAGGTAGAGAGCTCCATGGGACAACGCACGCCCTTGGGGATATAGCAGAACGAGCCGTCAGAGAACACTGCGGCATTGAGTGCAGCGTAGAAGTTATCGGTGTAGGGCACTACCGAGCCGAGGTACCTCTTAATTAGCTCGGGGTGCTCCTTGATAGCCTCCGAGATTGAGCAGAAGATAATACCCTTCTCCGCAAGCGTATCGCGGAAGGTGGTCTTAACTGATACAGAGTCCATTACGGCATCTACGGCAACACCCGCAAGCGCCATCTGCTCCTCGAGAGGAATACCGAGCTTGTCGAACGTGCGCTTGAGCTCAGGGTCTACCTCATCCATTGAGTTGAGCTGCTTCTTCTGCTTGGGTGCAGCATAGTAGATAACATCCTGGAAGTCGATTTCGGGGATGTCGAGGTGTGCCCAGTTGGGGTGCTCGAGGGTGAGCCAATGGCGATAGGCCTTGAGTCGACTCTCCAACATCCACTCGGGTTCGCCCTTCTTCTCAGATATTAGGCGAATGACATCCTCATTGAGACCGCGACCAATGGTCTCAGTCTCGATGTCGGTAACGAAGCCATATTTGTAGTCGCTGGCCTCGAGTTCCTGAAGTATATTTTGAGTATCCTTTTCCATCTCTTTATATTTAGCTTGCAAATATAACAAAAACTATTCACAAAGGCAAAGGATTAAGCATCTTTATTTTTTATATAGGTATAAATGGAAGAAATACAGCACGGGAGTGAGTGTGGCGCTGACTTGAAATTAGTAATTAGCAATGGCGTTGTCATATAAAGACAGATACAGCGTCATTGCGAGGGTGCGAGGGTGTTCTCTCTCATAGGCAATGGTAGATCCCCACGTCGCTTCGCTCCTCGGGATGACGTTTTTCTGTGTCGTCATTGCGAGGAGAGCTCTGCTCGACGTGGCAATCTCTAAGAGACGAAAGGGATGGCTCGGACAATTTATTGATAGCGACTTCCCTTATGTCTCTTATGTCCCTTTAGTCTCTTACGTCCCTATCAAATTTATAACACTTTGTCACACTTGTCACACTACCCCCACCCCCTGTTATTGTGTGACATTGTGACATTTGTTACATTTCAACCGCCAAGACAAGGGCTGAAAAGTGTCGTAAAGAGGCAATCTATTTAGACCACTTTCAGACACTTTACAACACACTAAAAGCCTACTACGACTGCGCGATGCGATGATAGTAACCCAGCTATATCAACCTACTCTATGAGCTATTATTACTCGCTGATACTAAGTAATATACCTCAAAGTCTACTACTGCAAACAGTTGCAGTTAATGGCATCAATATCAGTAGTGGGATATGTGACACTACTATCCTGTGTCCACATCCAATAAAAGACCATATTCTTAATATATAACTATATATTAATTTATGGTTGTAGAGTGTTGACTTGGGCGTCGTCTCGATAAAGGACTGAAAGAGACAAAAAGGACGAAAGGGACGAAAGAGATGTCGCTATCAACAGAAAGGTCCGAGCCATCCCTTAAGTCTCTTATGTGTCCCTTAAAGTCTCTTTCGTCTCTTAAAAAACAACGTCATCCCGAGGGAGCGTAAGCGACCGTGGGGATCTACCATTGTTAGTTAGAGATTGCCACGGCTTGTACCAAGCCTCGCAATGACGGGTGGGAGATTGCCACGTCGAGCAGGACTCTTCTCGCAATGACGGAGACGCGTAACACACCTTCTCGCAGACCGAAAAGTGTAACAAGTGTAACAGTGTAACACTATAACAGGGGGTGGGGGTAGTGTTACAAGTGTGACAAATGACATGTGACAAACGAGTAATAGAAAAAAATAGGCATCAGCCGAAGCTAACGCCTATTCTATCACGACACCCACTGGGGGTCGCCGTTACTACTTGAGTGTCACCAAGCTCTCGCCAGTCATCTCCGCGGGCTTTGGCAAGCCCATAAGATCGAGAACGGTGGGTGCTACGTCAGCAAGGATACCATCCTTAACACTTGCTACGCGGTCAGATACCACAACGATGGGCACGGGGTTGAGTGAGTGTGCTGTGTTGGGTGTGCCGTCTGCGTTTACAGCGTTATCGGCGTTACCGTGGTCAGCAATCTGAACAACCTCATAGCCGTTAGCCTTTGCTGCCTCCACTACATCCTTAACGCACTCATCAACAGCCTTAACAGCCTTCTCGATAGCCTCGTAGACACCTGTGTGGCCTACCATGTCGCCATTAGCGAAGTTGAGGCAGATGAAGTCGTACTTCTGCTCACCGAGTGCTGCAACGAGCTTATCCTTAACCTCATACGCCGACATCTCGGGCTGAAGGTCATATGTAGCAACCTTAGGCGATGCTACGAGGATACGCTCCTCATTTGCGAACTCCTCCTCGCGGCCACCGTTAAGGAAGAATGTAACGTGTGCATACTTCTCAGTCTCGGCGATACGCAACTGCTTCAAGCCCTGTGCTGCAACATACTCACCAATGGTGTTTGCAACATTCTCCTTATCGAAGAGGATGTGCAAGCCCTGGAACTTAGCATCATAGGGAGTCATGCAGCAGTAGTACAAAGGCATTGTGTGCATACCCTCCTCGGGCATATCCTGCTGTGTGAGCACAATAGTGAGCTCCTTAGCGCGGTCGTTACGATAGTTGAAGAAGATAACAACGTCATTAGGCTTAATAGTACCGATTGCGTTGCCCTCAGCGTCAACATTCACGATAGGCAACACGAACTCATCAGTAACACCGTTGTCGTATGACTTCTGCATAGCCTCTACCATATTTGTAGACTTCTCGCCCACGCCATTTACAAGCTGGTCGTATGCCATCTTAACACGCTCCCAACGCTTGTCGCGGTCCATAGCGTAGTAGCGACCGATGATAGATGCAATCTTACCAGTCGACGCTGCCATATGCTTCTCCAAAGCCTCGATAAAGCCCTTACCGCTACGTGGGTCGGTGTCGCGACCATCCATGAAGCAGTGTACAAAGGTGTTGTCGATGCCGTAGTGCTTAGAGATATCGCAGAGCTTGAAGAGGTGGTCGAGTGATGAGTGTACACCACCATCAGATACCAAGCCCATGAAGTGTACGTTCACACCATTAGCCTTAGCATACTCGAAAGCCTTTACGATCTCGGCATTCTCCAAGATAGAGTTGTCACGGCATGCACGGTTAATCTTCACCAAGTCCTGGTACACAACACGACCAGCACCGATATTGAGGTGACCTACCTCCGAGTTACCCATCTGACCCTCAGGCAAACCTACGTTCTCGCCGTCGGTCTTAAGCTCCGCATGGGGGTACTTCGCTGTCATCGCGTTGATGTACTCGGGGTTGGTCGAGTAGATGACATCAGACTTTGTATGGTCGCCATTGCCCCAACCATCCAAAATCATCAATAAAACCTTATTGCTCATATTATTATTACGTCTTAATTAAGAAATTACTTTACCTTCTCCATAATCATCTCGACAGCCTTGTCTACAGCAGCCTGCAAGCCGTCAGGATTCTTACCACCAGCAGTAGCGTAGTGCTTCTGACCACCGCCACCACCGTTCATAAGCTTCGCAGCCTCACGTACTGTAGCACCAGCATCAACACCCATAGCAACGATGTCATCCGAGAGCATGATGTTGAGCGTAGGCTTGCCGTCATTGAGGTTACCGATAACCATCACCAACTTCTCTGCTACGCGCTGACGCAAAGCAAATGCCAAATCCTTCATCACCTCAGATGAGTGCTTAGCGGTGTGTGTGATGAGCTTGACGCCACCACGCAAAGGAGTGTTCTCAGCGAGGTTCTCAGCCATTGTAGCGACCTTCTCCTTACGCATCTCCTCGATCTCGCGAGTGAGGGCATCGTTCGACTCCATCATCTTCTCGATAGCCTGAACAACCTTAGGATTGCGAACAAGCTGCTCGAGGTTAGAGATCATATCCTGAGCACCATAGATGAGTGCCTCAGCACCCTCGCCTGTAGTAGCCTCGATACGGCGCACACCAGCCGAGATAGCGCTCTCCGATGTAATCTTGAAGAAACCAAGGTTACCTGTTGCCGAAGCGTGTGTACCACCACAAAGCTCAGTCGAAGGACCGAAGTTCACGATACGCACCTTGTCGCCATACTTCTCACCGAAGAGCATGATAGCACCAGCAGCCTCTGCCTCAGCCATTGTAGCCTCACGATTCTCTACCAATGGGTAGTTAGCGCGGATGAGACGGTTAACAAGACGCTCAACCTCGCGCAACTCCTCTGCAGTAACCTTCTGGAAGTGTGAGAAGTCGAAGCGCAAGCCCATAGGGCCTACCATAGAGCCCTTCTGCTCAACGTGTGAGCCAAGAACGGTGCGCAATGCATAGTCTACGAGGTGGGTTGCTGTGTGGTTGTTGGCAGCCTTTGTGCGTGCGTCAGCATCTACGACAGCGCGGAACATAGCCTCAGGGTTCTCGGGCAACTGCTTAGCGATGTGGATGATAAGACCGTTCTCCTTCTCGGTTGCAACAATCTCAATCTTCTCGTTTGCGCTCTCAATGTAGCCGATGTCACCAATCTGACCACCAGAGTTACCATAGAATGGAGTGTGGTCGAATACGAGCTGATATGTAGTAGCGTTCTTAGTCTTCACGCGGCGGTAGCGAGCGATGCGAATCTCTGACTCGAGCGTGTCGTAACCCACGAATGTGCTCTCAGCGATAGGCATAATCTCCTGCCAGTCGTCGATATCCTGCTGTGCAGCGTTACGTGAACGCTCCTTCTGCACCTGAAGCTCCTTCTCGAACTCCTCGATATCCACCTCTACACCCTGCTCCTTGGCGATGAGCTCAGTAAGGTCGATGGGGAAGCCGTAAGTATCGTACAACACGAAGGCATCCTTACCCGAAATCTTGCCACCTGCCGACTTCTTGATAACGCCATCCAAGAGGTTGATACCTGTAGCCAAGGTGCGGAGGAATGATGCCTCCTCCTCCTCGATTACGCGCTCGATGAGTGTCTGCTGTGCTACGAGCTCGGGGAACTGGTGACCCATCTGCTTAACGAGGCCATCAACGAGCTTGCAGATAAATGGCTCTGTGAAGCCAAGGTATGTGTAGCCGTAGCGTACTACACGACGCAAGATACGACGGATAACATAACCAGCCTTAGCATTTGCAGGAAGCTGACCGTCAGCGATAGAGAACGAGATAGCACGCAAGTGGTCTGCGATAACGCGCATAGCAACGTCACACTTCTCATCCTTGCCATACTCCTTGCCAGACAATGCTGCGATACGAGCGATTGTAGGCTGGAATACATCAGTATCGTAGTTAGACTTCTTGCCCTGAAG
>JAFZGE010000077.1 GCA_017555545.1 Alistipes sp. | reverse complement strand
ATAGTGGCCGAGACGCTTATGGAGCGCAGAGCCAAGGATGCAGCGCACTCGCACTTCGACATCACCATGCTTAAGTCGGGTCCATTGGGTGGCGATCAGCAGCTTGGAGCCTTGATTGCAAACAACGAGATTGATATGCTAATCTTCTTCTGGGACCCCATGTCTGCGCAGCCACACGATGTCGACGTTAAGGCGCTGTTGCGATTAGCTACGCTATACAATGTGCCAACGGCGATAAATCGTTCATCAGCCGACTTTATGATATCTTCGACGCTGATGGTAGATGCTGAGTACAAGCCCGTGGTGCGTGACTATACCTCGTACATACAACGCACTCTAAAGTAAGAGTGGTTGCCCTGAATATTCTGGACAACCACTCTTTTTACTCCTCTTTCTGCTCCTTTTCGGCGCGGCGTCTGTTGTTGATGCTCATCAACTTGCGTATCGACTGTTGCAACTGCTTGGGGTCGATGTTACGCTTGATGACCGAGTCGTGTGCCAACGAGATGCCTCCCGTCTCCTCCGATACAGCGATGATGATAGCATCCGACACCTCGCTCATGCCCAGGGCTGCGCGGTGACGCATGCCATACGACTTGGGTACCTCCTGCTGTGTTGAGGGCAACACACACTTTGCCGCCACCACTCTGTCGCCACTAATCACCATGCCACCATCGTGCAAGGGCGCATTCTTGAAGAATACGTTCTGGATGAGTGCTGATGAGACCTTAGCGTCGATGGCGATGCCGCTCTCCTCGACAATGCCGAGGTCGTTAGACTGCTTGATGATGATAAGTGCTCCCACCTTCTGCTCGCCCATCTCCACGCACGCCTCAACAATGGGGCGTAGGTCAATCTCCTTTGCCGTCTTGCGGTGGCGGAAGTCGAAGATGCGTGTCAGCCACTCGAAGCGCTGACGCTGGCGACCAATGGCCTGCAAGAAGTGGCGTATCTCGGGCTGGAAGATGATGAGTATGGCGATGACACCCACCGAGATGATCTGTCCCAAGATTGTTGAGAAGAGTACAAGGTTGAATGTCTTGACCAAGATCCACGCAAGGTAGATGAAGAAGATGCCGACCATAATATATGGTGCGCTTGTGCCCTTCATAGCTCGGTAGAGACCATAGAAGAGTGTTGACACAAGCAGGATGTCAACTACGTCGACAAATGTGAAAGGTATAAATCCCATAATAGGATGTTCGGCTACAGTTAATAATTGTGTGTAGTGTAGTTGTTAAAAATGCCGACTGCAAGCGCAAATCGGCATTTTTGCTATTGCTCGTTAGCCTCGGATTACTCCAACGCGCCTGCTGCGTAGAGCTCATCAACCTTCTCGAGCACAAGGCTTGAGATGTTGAGTGAAGGATCTGCGTCAACAACAGATACAGCGTTGAGAATCATCTTGTAACGCTTGTCTGCGTTGATCTCCTTGAGTGCCTTGTTAGTGAGCTCCTGGAAGCGGTTCATGATAACGATCTGCTCCTCGGCCAATGCCTGCTCCTCCTTTGCAAGTGCCTCGCTCTCCTTCTGAACTGAAGTCTGGAACGAGTTTATGCGAGACTGGATAGACTGCTCCTTCTCTGCCAACTCCTGACCCTTCTGCTGTGCGTTGAGCGTAGTGATGAGACCCTTCTCATAGTCCTGCTGAAGCTTTGCAGCGTCGTTCTGCAACTTTGTGTACTCGTTAGCAAGGCTCTGCTCCTTCTTTGTCCAGCCCTCCTGTGTTGAGGCTGCGCGTGTCTGGAACTCCTGAACCTTTGTCTCCAACGCCTTACCCTCGGCTGCATACAACTTGCTTGATGCCATCATGTAGTCGAGGTCGATATATACTACATCGCCACTTGCTACACACTCAACTGCTGCTACCTCCTCTGTAGTTTCGGTTGCTGTAGCCTCGCTACTCTTTGCGTCTGCCTTCTCTGCGTCGTTACATGCGCTAAGCATTGCTACTGCTGCCAAGGCAAATAAAAGACTCTTTTTCATAGTTTTTATGCTCTTTGTTAGTTAATTTTCAAATTCAAAATACAAAGGTAAGAAAAATTTATTTACTTTTGTAAAAAATTTAGAATATTTTAGAGTTACAGCTCTTAAAGATATAGGTTATGTACGAATATATATCAGGAAAACTCGATGAGGTGAGTCCCACCTATGCCGTTGTTGAGGCTGCGGGAGTGGGTTACTTCATTCACATCTCACTAAATACCTATTCGGCTATCGAGGGTGCTAACGAGGCACGCCTCTATGTGCACTTCGTTGTCAGGGAGGATCAACAGGCGCTGTTTGGCTTTGCAACAAAGATAGAGCGCGAGTTGTTCCGCCGTCTTATCAGCGTCTCGGGCGTGGGTGGAAACACGGCACGAATGATACTCTCAACATACTCTCCACGTGAGTTGCAGAACATCATTGCAACGGAGAATGCGGTGCTGTTGAAGAACGTTAAAGGCTTGGGACTCAAGACTGCACAGAAGATTATCGTCGAGCTCTCGGGTAAGATGCTGGAGCTTGGCGCCGACACTATGGATATGCCCGCAAAGGCTGCTGCTAACAGCGTTGTCTACGATGAGGCGCTTGCCGCATTGCAGATGT
>JAFZGE010000076.1 GCA_017555545.1 Alistipes sp. | reverse complement strand
TACACTCCGTATGTATGAGATGTTCCTCGGCCCATTGGAGCAGTCAAAGCCTTGGGATACAAACGGCATCGATGGTGTACACAAGTTCTTGCGCCGCTTCTGGGCAAAGTTCTACTCACGCGACGGTGTGTTGCTCGTAAACGACGAGAAGGCTACACCCGCAGAGCTCAAGGTATTGCACAAGACTATCAAGAAGGTGAGCGAGGATATCGAGAACTTCTCGTTCAACACCTCTGTTGCAGCCTTCATGATCTGTCTCAACGAGCTTGGTGACTGCTCAAAGCGCGAGATCTTGGAGCCATTGACAGCACTTATCGCACCCTTCGCACCTCACATCGCTGAGGAGTTGTGGCACGTGCTCGGTCACGAGACTACAGTTTGCGACGCTGCATTCCCCAAGTTCTGCCCCGAGTACCTTGTGGAGAACTCATTTGAGTACCCCGTAATGATCAACGGCAAGCTCCGCTTCAAGCAGGAGTACGCTCTCGACCTCACACAGGAGGATATCGTGGCACACATCGTGACTACCGAGGGCGCACAGAAGTGGCTTGAGGGCAAGCAGCCCAAGAAGATCATCGTTGTGAAGGGCAAGATCATCAACATCGTAATGTAATGAGGCAGTTTATTTCGCAGTCGGTATTTGCCGGTCTCTTGATCGGCATTGCCGGCCTCGTATTCCTGCACGTCGGAGGCCTTGATGAGGGTCGTGGCTTTGGCGAGTTGGGTGGTGCGGTCCTCTTCGCCTTTGGACTTATGTCCGTTAGCGTGAGCAAGGCATTGCTCTTTACGGGCAAGGCGGGCTACCTGCCATACAAGGAGTCGTTGCAGCTCCTTCCCATGGTTTTGCTCAATGCCGTGGGTTGTATGCTTATGGCAGGCATCGCATACTACACCATCAACGAGAATGCCTTGGCAACGCTCGATGCTGTGATGGCTGCACGCGAGGCATCATCGTGGCGCATCGTTATTACATCCATTGGTACGGGTGTTATCGTTACGATGGCCCTGCATGGCGTACGCAACGGCACATACCTTCCATTGGTATATGGTGTACCCGTATTTATCATGTGCGGACTACCCCATAGCATCGCCGATGCCTTCTACTACTGCGTGGCAATCCTCCAGGGCGACTTCGAATCTTGGATGATTCTAACGTGGGTGTGGTCGGTCATTGGTAACTACATAGGCTGTAACTTCCCTCGCTGGTTTATGGGTGACAAATTCGAAACTAAATAACCAACAAGTGGCTATCCTCTCGGGTAGCCACTTATTATTTTGATTTTAGGTGCGAAATTAGTAACTTTGTGGTATGGAGAGTAGAACTATTATAGTGCGCGCTGCGACGCGCAAGGATGCAGCGATTATCGCCGAGGTCGTAGCTATGGCCATTGGCGATGAGACGGCGTTACGCAACTACTGCGGCGAAAACTACATTGAGGTACTTACTGAGATTGCACGCCGCGAGGCTACGCAGTATAGCTGGCAGTATGCCCTTGTTGCCGAGGTGGATGGCACGGCGGCGGGCGCTATCGTAGGCTACGACGGCGCGGAGCTCTACTCTCTGCGCGAAGGTACGTTTGCAACGCTCCGCGACTGCATAGGCCACACGCCGACGATTGTGGATGAGACCTCTGCTGGAGAGTACTACCTCGACTCGGTGGGTGTATTGCCCCATTTCCGCGGACTTGGCGTGGGTCGCGCTCTTATCTCTGCATTTTGCAACAACGCCTATGCTTTGGGACACAAGCGCGTGGGGCTAATTGTGGATTATGAAAACCCCGATGCCGAGAAGTTATACACCTCGCTAGGCTTTAGGCGCGTGGGCACACGCCCCTTCTTCACTCACCAGATGTGGCACTTGCAGAGATGCGCCTATACACTCCACCATATTGCTGAGCGCACGACAGAACTCGTTGAGCAACTCACCGCACTGTGGGAGGCCTCGGTGCGTACCACACACCATTTCCTTAGCGAGGAGGATATTTGCGAAATACGAGGTTTTGTACCTACAGCGCTTGCAGGAGTAAGACATCTTGTAGTTGCTCTAGATGAGCGCAATACACCCGTAGCATTTATGGGTGTAGAAAATGGCGTACTAGAGATGCTCTTTGTTAGCCCCGCACATTCTGGCGTGGGCATTGGCCGCAAGATTGTGCAGCATGGCATCGACAATATGGGTGTCGCAGAGGTTACGGTCAACGAGCAAAACCCCTCGGCTATAGAGTTTTACAAGAAGATGGGCTTCAGCGCATATAAGCGCACCGAACTAGATGAACAAGGCCGCCCATTTCCATTGATTTACATGAGAATAGAGAGATAGATTATGCGAAGAGTATTCGTTACGGGAGCAGCGCATGGCATAGGCCGTGCCATTGTTGAGGCATTTACGAAGGAGGGCGACCACGTTGCCTTCTGCGATATAGACACCGTGCGTGGCGAGGAGGTTGCAGCAGCCACAGGCGCACGATTCATTGCCCTTGACGTGTGCGACAAGGAGGCATTGGAGAGTGCCGTAGGGTCTTTACTCAATGAGTGGGGCGACCTCGACATCATTGTCAATAACGTGGGCATTAGCGAGTTTCAGCCGATAACCGAGACAACGGTAGAGCACTTCGAGAAGGTATTGAACACCAATCTACGCTCGGCTTTTATCACCTCGCGCCTTTTGGCCATGCACCGCGAGAAGATGGGCGCTACAAACACCTACGGTCGCATCGTAAACCTCTGCTCAACGCGCTACCTGCAGAGCGAGCCCAATAGCGAGGCATACGCAGCATCGAAGGGTGGCATATGGTCGCTGACACACGCCTTGGCGGTGTCACTCGCGCCCTACCACATCACCGTCAACTGCATTGCTCCAGGCTGGATAAGTGTCAATGAAAACGAAGTGCTACGCCCCGAAGACCACGCCTTCCACCCCTCGGGCAGGGTTGGCACAGCAGAGGATATCGCACGCACCTGCCTCTTCTTGTGTGACCCCAAGAGTGACTTTATCAATGGTCAGTGCATCACCGTCGACGGAGGCGTCACCAAGCGCATGATATACCCCGAGTAGTAAAAAAATATGGGTTACCCTTTCGGACAACCCATATTTCATTTTATATCTCAGCCTTTAGTTGAAATTCCACTTAAGACCTACGGCGGGCATAACGTCGAAGCCAGGCTTCACGAAGTTGTTCGAGAGCTCAATCTCGCAACCTACGCTGAGGCGCACCTTCTCCATGCGGGGAATCTTGTAGAGGTTTACCCAGAACTGAGGCTCGGCAATGAAGATATACTCAGTATTCTGCCATGGGCGTGCCTCGCGCCAGAAGTCCACAAAGCCATTGAAGTCGCACCAGCCCTTAGCGAAGTTGATGTTCCATACGCCAGTAAGCTGGAAGTTGTGAACATCCTTATTGCCCAAGACGTTCACGGTGCCAGGGATAAGCTTATACATAGCCGATACTGACCAAGTCTTGGAGAAGTCCTTAGAGTGACCCGAGTAGGTGAGACCACCGAGCCATGCGTTGTTGAATGAGCCCGCATCTGTGTTGAGTCCTCCATCATACTCGATGTGTACCGACATCCAGTTAACTTTGCTATCCTGCCAGAAGTTGAACTCGCGCGAGATCTCCCAATATGCACCAATCACTTTGGGGTGATAGTCCATGTCGATAAAGAAGAATGTGCTACCGAAAGAGTCGGGACGGAACATCTCGACAGTTGTTGTCGCACATTTACGACCTGTGTCGTAGAAAGCCTGCAGGTTCTGAGCCTTGGCACTCTGAAGGGCGAATACGCCCACAACGGCCATGAGTATTACTAGAAATCTCTTCATACTACTAATATTGATTGGGTTATTCTCTACAAAGTTACAAATTTTTCGTGACTATGCAAGAGAATGAGTGGTTTGTTTGGTTGTTTAGGGAGAATAAGGAGTTTAGGGAATTTAGGGAGTGTAGTGGTACTATAGTAGCCCCATACTCGTATTAAGTTCTGCATTTCTAAACCATTAAAGGTATTCGAATTGCGAAGCACTTGGAGTTTACTCACGATGGCAAACTCCTAAAAACAACAAAGCCACTCAAATTGAGTGGCTTGTCGTTTCAAGTGTGGGAGCAAAGGGATTCGAAC
>JAFZGE010000075.1 GCA_017555545.1 Alistipes sp. | reverse complement strand
TAATCGCTTTATGAAGCAGTGGGCGCGATACAATGTAACGCCTAAAAATGCTCTCGAGAGCCAGGCGTTGCTCCAGGCATCGCTGTAGAATGGATAAGTTGGCCGCCTTGTTTCAAGTTTTATTGGCAAGGATAGCCGAAAAATTTGGTGGATTAATATATTTTGCGTAATTTTGCACCGCTAAAATGTGGTAATCCACTATTTAGGGAGTTGGTTCCGTAGCTCAGTTGGATAGAGCAACAGCCTTCTAAGCTGTGGGTCGTGGGTTCGAACCCCGCCGGAATCACGAACGATACAAAAGCAAAGAAAGCCACTCGAAAGAGTGGCTTTTGTCGTATATATCCCTCTATAAATCGCTGCATGTAATTGTGTAAATGCCAGTGTGCCAACAAATTACCCCCCCCCTGTGAAAATTTATTAGTGGAAATATTGAAAAATAAAAGAAAAATTTACTAACTTTGTGTAGTTACAGTTAGGAAGTTTGCGACGATGCTTCATTGGATATATAAAATAGGTGTGGATAGCGTAGGCTAACTACGTGTGTTATGTCCGTATATAAATTTTTATAACCCCATAATTAAAATTTAAGTTATGCGTAACAATTTACTTCAGCTAGTTGTCGTGATAATGGCGGCATTTGGCTTTGTCGCGTGTCAGCACGACACAAATGAAATCACCCACGAGACTTATGATGTAAGATTCGTAATCGACACCGAGAGTCGCATTGGCACACGCGCTATCAGCGACGGTACTGGTGCTACTCAGTTGTCATGGGCTGTATTTAACGAGGATGGTGAGTTGATTCACAAGAAGGCAACAAAGGATAATGTTTCAGGTCTTCTCACCGATAACGGTTACACCATGTCTATTTCACTTGCTAAGGGTCAGACATACAAGGTTGCGTTCTGGGCACAGAATGCTGAGTGTGATGCCTACACCGTATCGGATGACATGAAGATTGAGATCAGCTACGAGGGTGTGAACAACGATGAGCGTCGTGATGCTTTCTGCGCTGTTACAGAGCCTTTCACCGTTGATGGCAATAGCGTTGTTTCGGTCGTTCTCCGCCGTCCATTTGCTCAGGTTAATGTAGGTGCTTATCCTTGGGATATGCAGTACGCTGTGGAGTCTGGTCTTACTGTTGCGAAGTCTGCAGCTAAGGTAGAGGGCGTTGCAAATGTTCTCAATCTCTTCGATGGCTCTGTAGAGGGTAGCGTAGATGTGGAGTATGTGCTCAATGCTATTCCTGATGAGGATCTCAAGGTTGACGTAGATGAGGATGGTGAGGCAGAGATCTACGAGTATCTCTCTATGTCATACCTCTTGGCTGACACAACTCCTTCATCACACAAGATGTCTTTCACATTTACTGATGAGAGTGAGACTGCTAAGGCATCTTTCCTCTATTCAGGTCTTGAGTTTGTGCCCATCCAGCGCAACTGGCGTACAAATATCGTAGGTCAGATCCTCACTGGCGACATCTCGTTCAACATCAAGGTTGATCCTATCTACGAGAATGAGCAGGTGCATAGTGGTGGTCTGTACTACAACTTTACAGAGGACACGCTTATCGAGAACAAGTATTTTGCATTCAACACAAACGAGGCTGCTACATTCACTTCTGAGAACAACAACGTTATCACAGTAAACAATGTAGAGTTCTCTGGTCGTGTTCAGTTCATTGCTTTCGGTGAGTATCGCGACAAGGGTAACTATGTTGAGTTTACAAACAACATGACCAATGTCAAGGCTGAGAATATGGTTGTAGATCATCCAGGTATCGAGAACGTGAAGGCTATCGACTATATGGCTCCACTTATCTTCTTGCGTGGTGTCTCTACACTTGAGAATTGCTCATTCACAGGTACAACCACCACAGCGCAGCCCTTCGCGGACAATTATGGCGATATGCGCGAGGTATTGCCCTACGACTGCGGTGTGCCTAACTCTTGCAAGGCAATATTTAACAACTGTACTGTTGACAGACTCTATGCATGGAGCCACGCACAGATTACACTCACAAATACCAAAGTTCAGTATCTTCGTTGTAGCACACACCACAACTCAGACTCCAAGGCTCATGTGACCATCGATGCTGGCTCTGTTGTGGATGAGATCTTTGTTACAAGCTCTGGTACTGCGAAGCGTCAGAAGGATGCAAATGGTCAGTATCACTGGATTGATGATCCAGCTAACCGTTGGGCTCCATCACTCATCATCAAGGCTGGTGCTACTGTTAAGCGCCTCGACATGAACAACCGTCCATCGCTTGACAACAAAGGTAACCTCTCAGTTATCATCGAGGAGGGTGCTGTTGTCGAGGAGATTGTCAACGCAATTGATGAGTTCTAAATTAATGGCATTTCCCCCAAACCTTTGTTAAATGATTAAAAAGATTCTAAGCATTGTCCTGCTCGCACTCCTTTTTGTGGCGTGTGAGCAGGACAATATTGCACTAAATCAACCCCAGACCGAAGTCGAAGTGACCTTCAATTTCGAGTATGAGGGTGTCGCCGAGACACGCGCCATAAGCGACGGCACGCAGGCCGATTTGCTTATGTATGCCATATTCAATGCCGATAATGATCAGCTTGTAATCAGCAAGAGTACAAAGAAAAATGCTACGGGTGCTACATCTTCAAGCGGCCTTACCGCACGCATGACACTCACGGGTGGCGTGAAGTATAAGGCAGTGTTCTGGCTCCAGTCGAGCAAGTGCGATGCCTACACCGTGTCGGATGACATGAAGGTTACGGTAGAGTACGAGGGTGAAAATAACGATGAGACGCGCGATGCCTTCTATGGCGTGTCTAAGGTGTTCACTGTTGATGATGCCGCAGTTGGTGTGGTATTGCGTCGCCCCTTTGCTCAGCTAAACGCTGGAACATTCCCATTTGATTGGGAGTATGTCAAGAACTTCCATAAGTTCGATGCTGTAAGTTCATGCGTTCGCGTGCGTGAGGTGCCCAACAAAATTGACCTTGTTGATGGTAGTGTTTCGGGCTCTGTAAGTACTGCGTTCACACCTGGCACAATGCCCAAGGAGATGCTCCTTGCGGATGTTGATGAGAATGGTGTGATGGAGGAGTATTCTTACCTCTCAATGACCTATATTCTTGCTGGTAGCACTCCTTCGACACATACCGCCGACTTCTTCTTTATTAGTGCCGATGGCGAGGCTGTAACTTATGCGTCAGATACGAACTATGTGACATTGCAGCGTAACATGCGCAGCGATTATGTGGGTCAGGTGCTCTCGCAGTATGGCGAGCTCAACCCACGCGTCTATGATGACAAGGGTAATACTGAGGACTGCAATGTCTACTATCGTGTTTCGGAGGATACAACTTTCGAGGATAGGATATACAACATGTCGGACTATGCAAGCTTGCAGTTTGGTAGCGAGAATGGTCAGACTATTACATACAACAACCTCCTCTTTACGGGCGACATCTGGACAATCGAGCTTGGCGAGTATCGCAGTAGCTCGTATGTGAACTACAAGAATGTACTTAACAACGTAGAGATGCGTAACTTGCATTGTTCTGCTGCTATCGAATGTCACGAGTGGTACTTCTCGCCCGCAGTTATCGCATATGGCGTTACCGAGCTCAACAACTGCACAATGACTGGCGCTACAACCATGCGTGAGCCTATAACAGACAAACATGGTGTCGCACACGAGGTTATCCCCGTTGACATCGGTGTCCGTAATGAGTCCGATGCTGTATTCAATGGTGGTCGCTATGGTACTATCTTCGCCTGGACACATGCCGTAGTCGAGATGTATGATGTTACTGCCGATATGCTATATTGCGGTACGTGTGACTCGACAAAGCATTCATGGATGACAATTGGCAAGGGTACAAAGATCGACAGAGTCATCTGCTGCGAGCCTCGTTGCCCCTATGGTACAAAGGAGTATTCTACGACTATGACCATCAAGAGTGGTGCAGAGGTGGGTTCTTTGCAACTCGTATCTACCGATGTGGAGTTCCTGATTATTGAGGATGGTGCTAAGGTTGGCCCCATCACCTGCGAGGGTGTGGAGTATACCTATGAGGAGTTACGCTCAGCAATGGGACTATAACAAACTGTAATTATGAATAGAAGTAATAGGCAATATAGCACATTTTGGGATGTGAAGTGCTATTTTGCAATTGTGATGTTTGTACTTGCGATGTTGATGTCCGCCGAGGATGTCATGGCGCAGAGTCATCTGATTCCTGATGATGCACAGTGGCGTGAGGAGATGCGTATACGCTATCGTGTGGCTAAGACATATATCGATAAGACGTATATGGATAACGACATGACGCTTCAGCGTATTGTCGACTGGGTTGAGGAGCGTCAGCAGGATACGATGGTCAAGATTGTGGCGGTGGAGTTTTGTGGAGCCTGCTCTCCTGAGGGTAGCGTGCCATTCAACCACTACCTCAGTAGTACGCGCCTTACTCGCTTGGAGAATTATGTACGTCAGCGTATTGAGATTCCCGAGGATATCATCACGCGTAGTGACCACTATATTGCTTGGGGTGAGCTCGAGCAGATGGTCGAGGAGTCAGATATCGAGAATAAGGATGACATCTTGACTATATTGCGTAGTGAGAATACCTCTGTTGGTGAGCAACTCGACAGTCGTATCCATGCGCTTAAGGCAATGGATAATGGCATGACATGGAGACTCATCTTTGATCGCTACTTTGCGCACTTGCGTAATGCCTATATGGTTGTTGTAACCGAGAAGAGCGATCTGGCGAAGCAGTATGACAGCCGCTTGAGAGAGATGCTTACACCCGTTAGCCTCGCCGAACCAACGCGTTGTCAGGATGTTAGCGTCAAGCCAATGGCTATTGTCGCACCTGCGGTTGCCGCTGCGACGCAGTCTCACTATATGTACGTAAAGACAAATCTTTTGGGATTGGCGCTACTTAATGCCAATGTAGGTGTAGAGTTCGACTTGGGTAACTACCTTTCGTTTAGCCTCCCAATTTCGTACTCCGCTGTCAACTACTTTAAGCCTACACTCAAGTTCAGAAACTTCTCTGTGCAGCCTGAGTTGCGCGTATGGCCAATGAAGAATGATGATGGCCTCTTCGTCGGTGCGCACATGGGTTTTGCATACTACAACTTCGCCTTCGACGGCGACTGGCGCTATCAGGATCACGATGGCACTTCGCCTACGATTGGTGGCGGTTTGTCGTTGGGTTATCGCTTGCCTATAAGTGCGAATAAGAACTGGAAACTTGAGTTCGCAGTTGGCGCAGGTATATACCCGCTCTACTATGATGTCTTCTATAATCTTGTAAATGTTAAGGAGGGCAAGTTGCATGAGACTCGCAATGGTCGCTATATCGGTTTGGATAATGTGACTATCGGCATCTCATATCGCATTCCTTACAAGAAAAATCCTAACCCTTTAAGAGCAAAATAGTATGAGAACATTACAATATATTATGGCTGCGGCATGCCTTGTATGTGGTGTGTCAATGTCATCGTGCGATGTTCATGAGTTTCCAGCCCCTGCTCCCAAGGAGATGGATTTTACGCTCACGCTGAACTACGACACGAATCTTCCATTGTATAAGGTTGTGGAGTATAGCGAGGAGACACGTAATGCCGTTGTCGAGCGCTATGATGTGCGATATATCGTTAAGGCGTTCGATGCCGATGCTGAGGGTGCTGAGGCACGCAAGGAGTTGTATCACTTTGAGTTTACAGAAGATGATGTCAACGAACTTAATACCTCTCTTCTTTTATCGCTAGTGCCAGGTAACTATAACTTTGTAGTCTGGACTGACTATGTCGAGGCGGGCGATTGTGCCGACCTGTACTACGATACTCATCAGTTTGAGGAGATCGCACTTCAGGGCGAATCTCACGAGGGAAGCAACGACTTCCGTGATGCATTCCGTGGCTCTGTAGTATCGGAGGTGTCGGAGAGTGTCGCTAGCGCAGATGTTGATATGGAGCGACCTTTGGCACGCTTCAACTTCGTTTCTATTGACGTTGAGGATTTTATCGTGAAGGTCGCATCAGTCAGTGGCGATGAGATCGCGAGAAATAATGCAGATGTGGACTTGAGCGAATATAAGGCTGTGTTCTATTATCATGGATTTATGCCTTATTCTTATAATATGTTCACCAACAAGCCCGCAGACTCAAAGGCTGGTGTGTCGTTCGAATCATCGTTGCAGCGCATCAGCGATAATGAGGCGGAGCTTGGCTTCGACTATGTCTTTGTTAATGGCAGCGAGTCTAATATCGTGGTGTCTGTAGAGATCTATGACCATGAGGATAGACTTATCTCAAGCTTTAAGCCTATCGAGGTACCCCTTGTTCGCAGTAAACTCACAACGGTCAGGGCACGCTTCCTGACTTCGGATGCCGAGGGCGGCGTGACAGTCATCCCCGACTACGATGGCGAGTATAACTACACGGTC
>JAFZGE010000074.1 GCA_017555545.1 Alistipes sp. | reverse complement strand
GTAGCCTTATGCGTTGTTGCGTAGGTCGAAGAACTTTACAACCTTACGGCTCATGGGTGGTGTCTGTATGCGTGAGATAAGCTCCACAGACTCAAACTGAATATCAGGGGCTACACGCACCTTCGAGCGGAAGATATCCTTGATCTGCTTTACGAAGGCGTCGGAGTGGTTATTGCTGCCGATGCGAATCTGAATTTGGTCTGTGCCCAACGAGTTGGTAAAGACCTCGACGATGTAGTTCTCTACCTCGGGGATGTTGTCGAGGATGTCGAAGAGGATAGGGGGATAGATTGTCGTACCCTTGAACTTAATCATCTGGTTTTTACGACCGATAACCGAGCTTAGGCGTGCGCTATTTCTGCCACATGAGCATGGCTCGCTAATGCGGATACATATATCGCCTGTCTTGAAGCGCAACAAGGGCATAGCCTCGACACCAAGTGTGGTGATTGTAACCTCACCGGGCTCGCCATCGGCTACGGGGCGGTTGTTATCATCCAAGAGCTCGACAATAATCAAGTCGCCAGGGATATGGCCGCCTCGGTGTGCCACACACTCGGTAAACGATGTCTGCATCTCGGTTGAGGCGTATGTCGAGAAGAGCTCCAACGATGGCCACTTCTCGTGAATCTTCGAGCCGAGTGTCGTAAGCTCACCATCGGGGGTGCGTAGAGCCTCGCCGATGCAGATTGCGCTCTTGAGGTTGGAGTTGTTGTGGTCGATGCCACTCTTCTCGGCAAACTCAATCATCTTCATAAGGAACGAGGGCACAACGATACATGTTGTAGATTTAACACGCTTGATGGTATCCCACTGCAACTCGGGGATGCCGTTACCCACGCGCACGATGCCGCTACCCAACTCTCGGGCACCGAGGAAGTAGGCCAAGCCCGCCATGAAGCGACGGTCGATGGTGGTCATAAGCTGTATTACATCCTCCTTGGTGCAGCCCGTCATGATGAATGACGATGCCTCGTTGTAGGCGAGACGCTGGAGGTCGTTCTCCGTGAGAGCGAAGGTCACAGGCTCGCCAAGCGTACCCGAGGTGGTTACATAGTCGATGACCTCGGTGGGGCTGACGCACAAAAAGTCGGCATTGTGCGACTGCAAGTCCTGCTTCGAGGTTGTGGGAAGCTGTGCAAGATCCTCGATGCTCTTTATCGCTGTGATGTCGATGTTGTTGCTCTCGAACATACGGCGATAGAAGGCTGAGTGCTCCTGCAAATATGCAAGTGCCTCCTTTAGTCGCTCCTCCTGAAACGCCTTAATCTCGGCTGGCCTCTTGTAATGAAGTGTTGTGTCCTTAATCATACTCTATATCTTTCTTATTTTTCTTTCAATCGCCTTTCGCTCATTCTCTTGCGCCACCTCAAGGCTTAGTGCCTTGATCCACATCTGCACCGCCTTGACTCTATTTCCCGTAGCTGCCATATAGTCGCCCAGGAGGTCGTAGGTCTGGTAGAAGTTGGGGTTTAGTGCCTCGAACTCTGCGAGGATATCATCTGTTGTGTGTGTGCGCTCCTTGGCGTGTGCGCGTAGCACATCGCATAGCTCCCTATATCGGTAGATGCGGGGGCAAATCTTCTCAATCGCCTCACTATCCGCCGCTACGCACAACTCCTCAAGTGTGTAGCTCTCCTTATTGTCTAGTTCGCCGCTAAAGACCTTGCCGATGTCGTAGCAGATATATTCGCCAAACTGCCATGGCGAGGTCGATACCCAAAAGCGTAGCTTTGTGGGCTCGAAGACCACGCTGTGGAATGCAATAATCTGGTTTATAGCCTTCTCGTTGCCGAGGCCTATGTCGCTGTTATGCTTGCCGCGTGTGTCGCGCAAGATATTGATAGCGCCATTTACATCTATGGGCGCGTGGTTTTTGAATAGTTCCTCGAGGCGCTCGTAGCGGTAGAGACTATCGGTAGTTTCGATGTTTTTGATGTTGTGCTTCTCGTTGCGCAACGCCTCGCTCTGAGCATGGTTAGAGCACAATATATGGCTCTCTGCCGAGCGATAAATCGCTGTGCACTTTGGCGTCTTCTCGATAAGCGCTGCGCAGCCATCCTTTGATGAGGCTACGAGCATAGACTCCGATACGAAGCACTTAAACTCCTTGGCAATGGCGTATGCCTCATCTATGGTTGTCGCGTGCTGCAAGATGTGGCGTGCAATAAGCGAGATGGGCATTGCCGAGGAGATGGGCATTGCACCCTCCAGGGCATTCAGCGTGATGCTCAGACCCTGCTCGTTCATACCCGATACCACGCCCATCATGCCTGGCCACGATAGCGACACAAAGCGCATGCCCTTGCTTGGCTCAACAAAGAGCACCATCTTGTTCTTGGCGAAGTCATCACCCATATAGAAGTCGAAGTTGCGACCTACGATAGGTTCGCCCGTAGCGCTACTCTTGCCCCATGCTGCGAAACTGGTGCAGCCCACAAGCATATAGCGCTGCATGGCGTGACCAATGTCGTGTGCTGCGTGGTAGTTGAGCTGGCGCACATACTTCGTGCTAAAGTCGTTGTACTTATCGCTTGCCGAGAGCGACATGGCGTAAATCTCGTTGCGATACTCCTCGGGGATATGGCGTGCCATATTGCGGTTGAAGAGTATGATGATGTTGTGCAGGAACTTTACCGAGCGCTTAAAGGGTATGAGCTCGAGTATGCGGTTAAAAAACGTCTCCTCCTGATATTCAAGAAGTTCGCGGCAAGCAACGCCGTAAGCTGCTCCGCGCTCTATGGCGTTACCCTTGATGCGTGCCTCCCACACTCCATGGCGGTTTTGTGCAAGGTGGGCGCACTCTTTTGCTGCAATAGCCTTTAGGTCAATCTCGATGTTGGGTTCGCGGAAGTCGGCGCGAAAGTACAGCACAACGCAGATGACAATAAATATTGCCATCAGCGCCACTAGCGTGCCCAATACCCAAGCCGTTACCGTCCAAACCATCATGTTGCGGGATTATGCGTTACCAATCTTCTTTGCCAAGTACTCCTCGCCAAGAATCTCAGAGCATGTGACCGCCGCAGAGATTGTTGCGCCGAGGCAGCCGTGGATGTTGAGGCTCTGACCCGTAATCAAGAGGTTTGAGATCTTGGTGCGGGCAAAGACAAGCGATGCCAAGGGGTTGCGGCAATCCTTAACCAAGCCGTAGGCGCTACCCTCGGGTGTTGAGGTGTAGTCGCGGTAGGTGAGGGGCGATGCCGTGTGGATGAACTCGATATTCTCCTTGAGGTTGGGGTTGAACTGCGACACGAAGTCGATAACAGCGTTGCCAAAGTGCTCCTTGAAGGCTTTGTAGTCATCGCCACGGCGACCAATAGTAGTATCAGCCCAGCGCGCACACTGCTCGAAGGGCATTGGCGTAAGAAGGCTGATGACATCGGTGTACTGGTTGCGTGAGTTGGGCTGCATGCACATCAATACACCAGGGATGTTTGCTCCCTTGTACATATAGTCGAGGCTCCACACATCGTTGATGTTGAAGTAGAAGTGGTTGCTGTTCTCATACTTCACCGTGTTGGGCTTCATAAGGAGGTATGTCGTGAAGATACCGTAGGTATTAGCCAACGAGTTCATGCGTGTGAAGAATGCCTTCTTGTAGACGGTGTTGTTCTCGAGGATAGAGAATGTCGTAGAGGGGTGGATAGATGAGATAATTCGCTCGCCGAAGATTCTCTCGCCCGATGTTAGCTCAACATACTCCGCCTTGTCACCCTCGAGGTGAATCTTCTCGACGCGTGCATTGAGGCGTACCTCGCCGCCGTTGCGCTCAATCTGGCGCACTATGAGGTCGGCAAGCTGCTGCGAGCCATCCTCAAAGGCGTAGGCACCCTGAATATATGAGTGGGTGATAACGCCATACTCATACATCGAGGTAGTGAGCTTATCGCCCGCATAGAGACCTGTATTACCCGCCATGACATTGCGCAGGCGGTCGTTGTTGATGTTTCGCTCAATCTCGCTGTATGCCGAAACGGTTGTATAGTCCTTGCCGCCACGGTTGTAGAGCTTACCGCTGCGCAATACCTCAGGGGCGATCATGTCGCCGATGTTCTGCATCTGGTTGACGATAGTCTCGATGCCCTTGCGATCCTCGGGGAAGCGTCGTGAGAGGGTATCTACAAAGCGCTCGTTGCCTGCGGCATGGCAGTATGACTCGCCATCCGAGAAGTGAAAATAGTCGAAGCCGTCGTCGTTCAACTTGTGAAGGCGAAGGTCGTCGGTGATGCCAAAATATTTGAAGTATTGGTACATAATCTGGTCTTTGCCCATGCTACCGATATAGTGCATACCAGTGTCGAGGGTGCGACCATGACGCTTAAACGATTGCAAACAGCCACCAATGACGCTATGTTGCTCAAGGACGCATACGCTCAAGCCCTCCTTGCTAAGGATGATACCGCTAGCAAGACCTCCGATGCCTCCACCAATAATTATAACATCATACTTTTTCATTAATCTCTCGTTTTAAGTACATACAGCGTTTCTGAACTATATTTCGATACTTGACTAATCTCGATGTCGAGGTTGTGTGCCTCGGCAAACTGCTTCATCCACTCCTCGCTTACGAAGCATAGCGCAGAGGTTGTCTTATTGAATTTGAGTAGTTTTGTGCTCCACAACTCTGTCATTGTAATGAGGTGATGCCCCTCGGTTTTTGAGGTGTTACCATCGCGGATGATGATGCTACCTCCCACGTTAAGGCTCTCGATGGCTCGCTCCAATACGCGTGCCTGCGCCTCGCTATCGATGTAGTGCAGACTATCGCTAAAGAGTATGCAGTCCGACTTTGGGAACTCGATGCTGCACATATCGCCACAGATGAAGGTGGTGTTTGTTCTTCGAGCAAGGAAGGAGTTGCGCGCAATATCCATCTTCTGCTCATCGTAGTCGATAGCGTAGATCTTACGCTCGGGGGCGAGCATCGCAAGCATGAAGGTCATTTGTGCATTGCCAGCACCCACATCGGTGATTGTGGCGTTGCGGGGGATGACTCTATCGTACGTATCGTAGTAACCATCCATGCGGCACTTGACCCTCATGTACCACTCCAGAATAGGACCCTTGTAGATGTAGTTGCGTACGAGCAGCGTTCTGAAGTATGGGTTGTAGGCTCGGCACATATCATCGCACATGGCGCTATACTCCTTGGCGAAGTAGCGGCGGATGCTCTTTGCCTGCTCTTGGTATGTTGCGCCATAGGAGGTGTCGCCATACTTGATGCGGGGCATGATGCGCGTAGCCATGATGCCACTATTGATATAGAATCCCTGTTTCTTTGCCGAGATCATACCTGCGCCATAGATTACGATGGGCAGGATGTCGATCTCGAGGAGTTGTGCGAGGTAGAAAGCACCCTTATGGAAGCGCTGCACCGTACAGTCGGGTGAGCGTGTACCCTCGGGGAAGATAACGACAGAGTAGCCCTCTGCAACACGCTCCTTGACCCTTTCGGCGAGTGCCTCATAGCCGTCGGCAGCGTGGTGGAAGTCGGCATACTTGACAATCCAACCGAAAAATGGTGAGTTCCACACCCAGCTGTTTGTCACCACCACCACCTTGGGTGTTGTCGAGAGCAACATGAGGATGTCGGCAAACGACTGGTGGTTGGCAACGATGACTGAGGGCTTCTCGAAACGCTCGTTGGTCGTATTCTGGCGAATGGTCTTCACTGTAATCATCGTAGCGAGGAATAATCGCGTGAAGTAGTAGATCGCCTTGTGGAATGCCAGCTTCTTTGTGCGTCGCTTGATGGGTGTCAACATCAGCACGAGGGCAGCGATGTGCAGGAATATGCAGCCCACTAGGAAGTAGACAAAGCAATATATCGTGTTGAGGATGATCGCAAGGGTGAAGGGTAGTTTGCCATTCGATGTATGACGCGTAACAAGCAGACGGAACAACAGCGGCTGTATGGTGTATGACACCAGCACCACAACGCTAAGACCAAGCACCGAGATAAGGGCTATAGACTTAAGTGCGGGGTGCTCGGCAAAGATCAATACGCCCATGCCGACAATAGCGGTGAAGGCGGAGAAGAATATCGCCGTCTTGTGTGCGCCCAACACCCTCTTGCCGCTCTTGTACTCCTCCAGCAGACCATCCATGATGAAGATGCTGAAGTCGTCGCCGATACCGAAGATAAAGGTGGCAAGGATGATATTTACGATGTTGAACTTGATGCCAAAGAGTGCCATCATGCCCAGGATGAGCACCCAGCTAATTGCCATCGGTAGGAAGGTGAGTAGCGTGAGCTCGATGCGTCCGTATGACACCAAAAGTGCCAAGAAGACAATCAGCGATGAAACCAGCAGGATGTAGTTGAAATCGTTGTTTGTCGCCTCGACCATCTTTGATGAGAAGTAGCTGCGGTCGATAATTGTGGTGTTGGGGAGGCTGTCCACCTCGCTGTAGAGCGCCGCTTTGTACTCCTCGGGCACAACGATACGGCACATGAGCGATGAGAACTCATCGTTGTTTGCAACCCACTCCGCGATAATAGGAATGGAGCCAATCTCCTCAGCACTATAGTCGCATGGTGAGTACTCCCTGCTAATGAGCTCCTCGAAGCGAGAGAATGCACCATGTTTGAAGCCTTTGGCTGCGGCCACCTCGTTAAGAGTATTGAGGGTTGTGGTGCGATGCTCAGCCCAGAAGGCATTCCAACGCTCTATGCGTCGCTCCTGCTCCTCGGCAGCGATGACAAAGTCGGAGATGGTTACAACCTCGCTAATTGTGCCATCGGCATATCGCTCCTTAAGGAGAGTGTCGAGTGTAGCATACTCCGCAGTTGCTGCGTCGAGGTCCTCGCCACCCGTTACGATATATACATCATCACTCTCATCGCCGAGAATCTCCATCGCGCGAGCCTCACCCTTAACAATGTGCTCGGGTACGAAGTTGATGTTCGACATATCCTCATCGAACTCAACCTTGTCGTAGAAGAAGAGTGCACCGATGCTAAGAAGGAGTATGGGTAGCACAATCCACTTATTACCC
>JAFZGE010000073.1 GCA_017555545.1 Alistipes sp. | reverse complement strand
TTAACAACGTTTGACTTAAGCTCAGTACCTGCAACAGCAGCACCCTTGTCAGTGTTAAGGTTTGCAATGATAGCGAAGTAGAAGTCTACCTCCTCGCCAGCTGCTGCGAAATCCAAAGCAGTAACGTTGAGGTCAGCCTGCTTCAAAGTGATGTTAGTATCACCGAAAGTAGCCTTAGCCTTCTTCATATCAGCCATATCCTCAGACTTTGAAACGTAGAGGTTATGAGCCTGTGCAGTAGCTACACCAAAGTCAGCCTTAGTGTACTCTACAACGATGTCAGCACCACCATCCTCGAGTGCGCAACCCTGGATGTCACCCAATACAGGTGCCACAGCGTTGCCTGGGATGTACTGCACATCGATATGCTCCTGGGTACACGATGCCATCGTGAGACCAGCAAGAGCCATAATGCTATATAATAACTTTTTCATTTCTGTTAGTTTTATTCGTTAAACGTGACTAACTGCAACTATTAGTAACCAGCGTTCTGCTTGAGGTTACTGTTAGCGTTAACATCTGCGGGTGGCAATGGGAAGAGGTTACGGTGCTCAGCAACTGCCTGACCATCCTTAGCTGAACCCTTGTACTCCCAAAGGTATGCGTCGGTTGTGAACTGGCCGTAACGAACGAGGTCAGAACGACGGCAACCCTCCCACAAGAACTCGCGTGAACGCTCGTCAAGAACATCCTGAGCTGTGAATGAAGTAACCTTATCAAGACCTGCGCGCTCGCGAACAGCGTTCAACGATGCAAGACCCTTAGCCTGGTCAGCCTTACCACGTGCAGCACACTCAGCCAACATAAGGTGAGCATCAGCAGCACGGAACAAAGGCCAGTCAGTATCAACGTGACCCTGTGCGCTTGCAGGAGTGCCATCGTGGTTAATGTTAGTGAACTTCTGTGACTTGTAACCACCTGAAGTAAATGTGAAGATGTCAACGATCTCAGCACCGTAGTCAGTGAAGAACATTGCACGAACGTCACCAGCTGCGTAGCGCTCAGAAACCTGCTTAGTTACTGACAAACCACCCCAACCTGAAGAGATACCTGCAGGGATCATGTCACCACCTGTACCAGCGAAGATGAGGAAGTTAGTACCACCGTAAGATGTAGTGTTGATACCATCGTGAGGAACAGCGAAGATGATCTCGTTGTTAGCACCGAAAGTAGCATTTGCAGTCTGGAGGTGGTTGTCTGCGCAGAACAACTCAGCGAAGTTAGTGTGGAGGTTGTACTTACCTACGAGATCCTCGCAGATAGCAGCACAGTCAGCGTAACGATCCTGGCCTACGTAAACCTCAGCGTTGAGGTACAACTTAGCAAGAATCATCTTAACGAAGCCCTTGTCGCAACGGCCGTATACGTTAGTACCCTCAGCTGCGAGGTCATTGCCCTCGATAAGCTCCTTACACTCATTCTCAACCCATGTAAAGAGGTCAGCACGGTTGATCTGCTTAGGACCAACAGCACCTACTGCATCGTGCTCAGTTGCGAAAGGTACGTTACCGAACATGTCGATAGCGTGGTAGTAAGACAAAGCACGCAATGCGCGAGCCTCAGCGATGAGAGCGCCCTTATTCTGGAACTCAACGCCTGCAGGGTTGTTGTTCACCTGGCGGATGAGCTCGTTGCAAAGGCTTACCTGATAGAAAATACGGTAGTACATAGCAACGATAAACTGGTTAGATGCCTGCCAGTTCATGTTGTGCATGTCGGGCAAACCAGTATCGTTCCAGCAGCAAGTAGCCTCATCAGTAGTCAAGCACTGGAGGTTGAAGTAAGCACGGAGGTACTGACCGAAACCACCGTCAACACCACTAATATCGGGACCACCATTAGCACCATCAGAAGATGAGCAAGCAAGACCCTGGTAGCACTTTGCGAGCAAAGCCTCGAAAGCTGCCTCGTCCTTCAAGACGTCCTGAGGAAGCTGTACGTTAGGATCGATAGGAGTTACGTCCAAATCGTTAACGCACGAGCTCAAGCCAAGAGCAAAGACTCCGGCAACAGCCAACATTAAAACTTTAATATTTTTCATAATACTTATTCGATTTTAGACGATTAGAAATTGAACTTCACACCAAGGATGTAGGTACGAGGACGTGGGTACATGTTGTTGTCGATACCAGAGAAGATCTCAGGATCGATACCCTTGTAACCAGTGAATGTAGCTACATTTGATACAGTACCGAATACGTCGAGTGAAAGACCGCGGTCGCAAGCCTTACCAAGATCGAATCGGTAGCTCAATGTGATGTTGTCAAGCTTCAAGAATGAAGCGTTGCGTACGTAGTAGTCGCTCAAATACTGACCTGATGAACGGAAGTTTGTCATAGGAGCAGTAACAACACGGTTGTTGGTGAAGTTGTTTGTCCAGAGGTCTGTCAAAAGCTCACCATTTGAAGAGATGTTGTCATATACGTAGTTGCCGATGTTAGCGTGAGCCGATACAGCAAGTGTAAGAGCCTTCCAAGAGAGCTGAGTGTTGAAACCGATAGTTACATCGGGAGCAGCCTTCTTGTAAACATACTTATCCTTCTCGTTTACTACGCCGTCACCGTTGCGGTCAACGTACAAGCCCTCGATAGGACGACCATTCTCATCGTAGATCTGCTGGTATACGTAGAATGAGTGAGTAGGCTGGCCTGTCTGGTGAACCTGGCAAGTACCACCAACACCACCTGAGTAACCACCTGTGTCAACACCGTAGTAACCCTCAGCCTCATCATCATTTGTCAAACGAGTAATCTCGTTCTTGTTCCATGCAACGTTAGCGCCGATGCTCCAGAACCAATCCTTGTTCTGAATAGCGATTGCGTTCAACTCGAACTCAACACCGATATTCTTCAAGTCACCGATGTTTGCGTTGAGGTAGTTAGTGAGGTTAGCACCTGCAGGAACTGGAGTGTAGTTCAACAAGTCGTTAGTCTCACGATAGTAGAAGTCTGCGCTTGCTGTGATGCGACCATCGAGGAAACCGAGGTCAACACCTGCGTTGTAAGTAGTAGTAGTCTCCCACTTAAGGTCTGCGTTATAACCTACAGGCTTGATAGGATATACGATACCGTTCTCAGTGTAGCCACCGAATGGGTAGTATGAACCAAGCTGGTTATTATAATAGGTAGGAAGTGCGTCGTACAAGCCACCTACATCCTGCTGACCAGTCTGACCGTAGCTCAAACGAACCTTCAATGCTGACAAAGCGTCAACGTCCTCCAAGAATGACTCATTCTTAGCGTTCCATGCCAAAGCAACTGATGGGAAGATACCCCACTTGTTGTTAGCGAAACGAGATGTACCATCGGCACGTACGGTAGCAGTTACTGAGTAACGACCAGCGTAAGAGTAGTTAGCACGACCGAAGAATGATACGAGGAAGTACTCGCTCTTTGAAATCTTAGGCTCAGAGCTCCAGTAGTTAGCTGCTGTAGTGTCCAAAGCAACATAAGGCTCGTTGCCGTAAACATCCCACTTAGTCACATCAGCAACACGGTTTGTTGCGCTGTATGACTGAGTGTAGTAGTGCTGCCATGAGTAACCCAACATTACGTCGAATGAGTGGTCGCCCAAAGTCTTAGCGTAAGCACCGTAGAACTCCAAAGTCTGGTCGCGACGGAGCTGTGAGTAGTCAGTGTGTGAACCTGAACCAGCGTCACCAGTTGAGTGGATAGACTGCTCAGCACCAGGAGCTACGTCAACAGTACCGTTAGACTTAGATACGTCAACACCAAGGTTCAAGTTCAAACGAAGATCCTCGAAACCGTGAATCTTATAGTCGAACTGTGCGTTACCTACGAAGCGCTTTGCTGTAGAAACGTCAACCTTCTCGTTCAACATAGCAACGGGGTTCTGGTTAGCCATTGTGTTGTGCTTACCATCAACACCACGCCATGAGTAGTAACCGTGGATACCACCCTCCTCGTTTGCGAGGTATACGGGCTTAGTAGGATCGTACTGAACAGCCTGTGAGATAGCACCCTCGTTAGCGAAACGAGAATCCATGATCATACCCTTACCGTTAAGGCTGATAGTAAGGTGGTTGTCCAAGAGCTGAGGATTGAGGTTCAATGCGAGAGTGTGGCGAGACATGTTAGATGTCTTCAAAGTACCATCCTGGTTCAAGTAACCGTAAGATACACGATATGGGAGGTTGTTCTTCTCACCCATCTTTACATTACCTGACAATGATACGTTACCCTCGTATGACTGTGCGAGCTGGTAGATCTCACGCTGCCAATCTGTGTTAACGTAGTTGCCGTTAGCATCAGTGTACTTTGTAGCTGAGCGGTAAGCATCAGTATCCTGAGTGCCATAGTACCACTCCAAAGTCTGACGCATCTCATCACCAGTCATTACGTCAACGTAACGAGTGTTCTGGCTCAACGATGCTGTGAAGTCAACAGATACGTGAGGAACGTTTGAATCGTACTTAGAACCCTTCTTAGTTGTGATGATGATGACACCGTTTGACGCACGTGAACCGTAGATAGCAGTTGCAGATGCATCCTTCAATACGGTGAACGACTCGATATCTGATGGGTTGATAGATGCCAAAGCATTACCTACGCCTGAGATACCAGAGTTAGAGATGGGAAGACCATCAACAACTACCAATGGGTCGTTAGAAGCGTTGAGTGAAGAACCACCACGGATACGGATAGTAGCTGCTGAACCAGGAGCACCGCTACCAGAGGTGATTACAACACCTGCACTCTTACCACGAAGAAGGTCGGTGGGTGATGTAGCAAGACCCTTGTTGGTCTGATCTGCCTTAACGGTAGAGATCGAACCAGTAAGGTCGTTCTTCTTTACAACGCCATAACCGATGACTACGACGTCATCAATCATCTCAGAGTCGTCCTCCAAGACTGCGTTTGCGAGAAGGTCAGAGTTTGCTGCAAGTGCCAAAGTCTTGTAACCGATGAAGCTAATCTCGATAATAGACTCGGGACCATTAACTTTCAGCACATACTGACCGTTAAGATCGGTGGTGACACCGTTAGTCGTGCCCTGCTCGATAACAGATGCTCCGATAACCGGTGTTCCGGTAGTATCAACTACCACACCTTTGACCTCGTATTTACCCGACTGGGCAAACACTTGGGCGGGAACCGCCATCGCGAGGATAGCAAGACCCAAACACATAGTTAAGAATTTTCTCATAGTGTTTTAGTGTTAGTTAATAATGAAAGTTAGTAAATATGTTAATTTGTGTATCTTGTTTTCAACTGTTCGGAAGCCGAATAAAAAGTATATTTTGTCGTTACGCTCACGCTCAAAATCCTCATTTACATTATAGTAAACTGCGGTTTCTCGCGCTTCGCAAGCCTAAAACTATATCTTTTTATTCAACTTCTGCTGTGTTGGAGGGTTACTCCTTGCGGCGTGTGTTGATGCCAAATACGGCAAGAGCACCAAGGATCAATGAGATACCTGCAATCACAAGCATCACAATCTGACCACTCTGGAACTCCTTGATCTCGGTCTTAACCTCTGGCTCAGTAACCTCGGCAACAACCTCCTCGGCTGCCTGCTCCTCGAGAACCACCTCTGCATCAGCCTCAGTAGTAGCCTCCTCAGTAGCCTGAGTAGTCTCAGCCTCAGCGATAAGCTCGGGAGCAACCTCCTCGATAGCCTCAGCCTCGACAACCTCAGTCTCTGCCGCCTCGGCAACTACCTCGATTGTAGCCTCCTCCTTAACGGGAACCTCAATCTCAACGACCTTACCACCGAATGTCATGAAGAGCACACCACCAACGAGTGACGCCACGATCTGTGGAAGGCAGATTGTACAGTTGAAGAGACCCATGTACGAGCCGAGCGACTTGCCAGAGAGAGCATTTGTGAGCAATGCGAATGGGAGTGCCAACATAGCAGCCCAAGCGCAACCAATAAGCAAGAATGATACCGCGAGGAGATACTGGTCGTGAATGAAGTATGTAGAGATGAAACCAGCGCCACCAAGCAACAAGCTGACTGCGTAGCCAACTTTTGCGTTGCGGAACATGGGGATAACCATTGCCCAGAGGATAGAACCTACGGCCTGAACAGCGAAGAGTACGCCTGTCCAGTCACCCGCAGCCTGATACTCCTCACTTGCAGGGATAACGCTGCCCCAAACAGTCTCGGCGATACCACCTGTGGTGTATGTCCACATGTAGAGGAACGCAAACCATGAGAAGAACTGCACAAGACCAATCTGCCAGAATACCTTGGGTGCGTGGAAGAGCAAGCTGATAAGGTTTGTCTTCTCGCCTGGCTCATCAGCCTTGATGTTGTTATACTTCGCATAGTCGGCGGGATTCCACTCCTTGACCTTTGCACCTGTGTAGAGCACGCAGAGGATGAGGATTGCAGCGCCGATATAGAATGACCATGTTACAGAGTCGGGAATCTGACCCTCGGCTGCAACAGCGCTGATGCCGATAGCTGTGAAGAAGTAGGGGAACAAGTAGCCCACCAATGAACCGGCGTTGCAAAGGAGACTCTGGATTGAGTATGCCTTTGTCTTCTGCTCCTCGTTAACCATGTCGCCAACCATCATCTTGAAGGGCTGCATAGCCATGTTGATTGATGTGTCGAGCAACATAAGCATAAGGGCACCGAATGCGAGTGCCGCCTTAACGGTCATCTCGAAGCTGCCCGAGTTGGGGAGGAGCGCCATAACGATGATGGCAACCAATGCGCCAACGTAGAGATAGGGCTTGCGGCGACCCCACTTGCACCATGTCTTGTCGCTCATGGCACCTACGATAGGCTGAACGATCATACCCATCAATGGGGGCAAGATCCAGAAAAAACTCAACGTGTGGGGATCAGCACCCAACGTTGCAAAAATACGGCTGATGTTAGCACTCTGAAGTGCGTATGCAATCTGCACACCAAAGAATCCGAAACTCAGATTCCACATCTGCCAGAAGGATAGATTAGGTTTTTGCATTTTATGGTGTTTTAGTTAATCAATTTTTGTCGTATCTGTGGTTTGTGTTAGTCGGTGCTAAATTTGTGTTATTAAATTATTTTAATAACGACACAATGACTACACTACAAATTTTACCAAAAAAATCGAAATTTCCAAATCATTTCGACCCAAAGGGTAAATATTTATGATGAGTTGCACGTTTCCACCGCCGAACGGTATAATCACTATGTGATAGGGTGGCGGGGCTTTGTGGTGCTTGTGGCGTCGCTATTGCTATGCAATATGGTCAATTTGTGCGGTTAATTGACCACGGTGTTTGGATATTCATAATTTTTTCATAACTTTGCATAACTATGACCATACTCAAACGATATCACCCATTTGGCAATGTCGCCATCGTCATCATCTTCGCGATTCTTCACTTCGCGGTGGCGGTACTGAGTCGTGCGCTGAGCTACCATGATGACATCCTCCTGACGATACTCACAATCGCTATGGTGGTGATAATTGCGATACGCAACAGCACCCGCATCGAGATGGTTACGCTGTTGACGCTCGTAGCCACGATTTCGGGCTTTATAATCGGCTCGTGGTTGTGGCAGCCACTGAGTATGCTCCTCGGTAATGACTTTATCGCTCCCGCGCTCTCTACATTCCTGATTACTACGGCAATAGGTCTTGTTATTAATGCCCTTACGTTGCACGTAAAACGCTTCCGTTCGAGTACAAATGTGTTGCGCTCCTATGTCCGCAATGTGATACTCGTGGCGGTGGGTATTCTGCTTGTCCGCCTCTTGTATGTTGTGATGTTTCGCGTCGGTATCTTCACTGAGGGTACGCTCCTAAAACATGTCTTTGGAACGATGGAGAATACTTGGGCGCTGCTGACGCTTTTGGCGGGTAATGTGGTGCTCTTTGCTTACCTCCCTTCGCGAGCTCAGGAGGCGTCAAAGCGACTATCTTTTACCTTGCCGTTAGTGATATCCTCACTCGTGTTACCCGTAGTCGCTACTCTCTTGATCTACTGTGATATACCGCACTTTGAAAGCCCTGCAACAGACCCGCTTGACTTTGTGCGCACGCTCTCTGCGGCGCTGATGATTGACATACTTATCGCTACGGCGTGCATACTTGTACGCATATCCACAACCACGCAGCGTGAGCTACGCGAGGAGCGCGAGTTGAAGCGTCGTACGGAGTACCAGTATGAGCGACTTAAGCAGCAGATAAATCCCCACTTCTTGTTTAACTCGTTGGGCATCCTCGACTACCTCGTTCAGGAGCATGAGACGGCGCGCGCCTCGGCATTTATCCGCAAGCTCGCGGGTATCTATCGCTATATGCTCAACAACGACCAGAAGCCCCTCGTAAAGATTGGCGAGGAGCTCGAATTTGCGAATATGTATATCGACCTTCTGGAGGAGCGCTTCCCCGAGGGTATGAAGTTTGAGATAGACATCGAGAGGCGTTTTGCTGATAGGTTTGTTGTGCCCTGTGCACTCCAACTATTGGTCGAAAATGCCACTAAGCACAACATCGTTTCGGCGGAGACTCCGCTGTGTGTTAAGATTGCCGTAGAGGAGGACTATTTGGTGGTTAGAAACAACCTGCAAATGCGTACTCATGGCCAGCCCTCGACACGCCTCGGATTGGAGAATATACGCCGCCAGTATCTCGATATTACGAGTCGCGATATCGTGGTGCAAAAGACTGATAATGAATTTATTGTAAAACTCCCCATAGTATGATAAAGATACTCATCATAGAGGATGAAATCCCTGCGCAGATCAACCTCAAAAAGTCCATCGATCGCTGCTGCCCTGAGGGTAGCGTGGTGATGACGCTTACGTCGGTGCGCTCGGCCGTAAAATGGCTCGAGGAGAACCCCGAAGGTGCCGATGTAATTTTTATGGATGTCGAACTTTCTGACGGCATCTGTTTCGAGATTTTCGAGCGTGTGAATATCAACGCCCATGTCATCATAACCACGGCCTACGACAACTATGCCATCAACGCCTTTAAGGTCAACTCGTGCGACTACTTGTTGAAGCCCATCGGCGATGAGGATATGCGTCGTGCGTGGGAGCGTTGCCGTGAGCGCATCGAGAGCCGTAGTGCTGCAAACCTCGAGACAATCATGGATATGGTGTCGCGTGCCAGCGTGTCGCGCGAAACGAAGGAGTATAAAAAGCGCTTTATCGTAAAGACGGGCGAGAAGATTATCATCATCCCCGTTGATGACATCGCATACTGCTTCTCGGAGGATAAGAGCACCTACGCCGTAAGCAGCAATGGCACACGCCGCTTGTTGGACTACTCGTTGGATATGGTACAGGAGATGCTCGACCCCAAGCTCTTCTTCCGCATCTCGCGTAGCTATATCGTTGCGATTAACGCCATCGAGAATATCTCGAAGCATCTTGGTACACGCCTGAAAATACAGCTCAACCCACCCACTGAGGATGAGGTTGTTGTGAGCCGTAGCCGCACCTCGGACTTCTTGGAGTGGCTGGATCACAATTAGTTGGACGTTTAGGATGTTAAATGACGTTAGGGAGTTTGCTTCGGCTGGCTCCCTATATTTTTTTGTGGGGTGTTTTGTTCGTTCGGTTTTTTCATGTAAAAGAAAAAAACGAACAAAGGGTCGTAACGACTCCTCCTCTTCTTTTGGTTGGTGGTCACGCTTCCTAGGGATGACGATTATAGAGACATAGACAAAAGAGACAAAAGAGACACAGGAGAGATAAATGATGATTCGGACACTCTGTTGATAGTGACTTACCTTATATCCCTTTAGTCTCTGTTCTTGTTCTAAGCCGCGCGGTCGTGGGTATGTTGATGAGTGTATCAGTGTCTTACTAATTTGACTATATTGTGCATGTGTGTAAATTGTTGTATTTTATAACTGTCAGTAGATTAGATAATTACCCCCCCCCATTCGTAAAAAAGTTTTGATTTTTGTGAATTATTTAAATAAATTTGCTTAATTTTGTATAAGCAAAAACAACGTGTAAATATACCTAAATCATTAAATTTACTCTATGAAAACCTCAAAATTTTTTGCCTTGCTGCTATCCTTTATGGCAGTGATGCTGTCGGTGGGCTGTCAGCCCGAGCCAGTAGACAAGCCAGATGTGCCTGACGAAAAGCCTTGCTTCGAATTCGAGATTCTTGAGACTGGCAAAACATCGGTATCTTTCCGTGTAACCCCCTTAGCCGAGGAGATGCCATACGTTATTATGATTGTCGATAAGGCTTCGTTCGATGCCTTCGAGAGCGTGGAGGCATACATTGCAGATGATATCGCATGGTTCGACCAGATTGCCCTCGGCATGGGCATATCGCTTGAGGATTACCTCGCATCAATCCTCACTACAGGAGTTAAGGAGGACACGGCAGAGGGCCTTGCGCCCGACACGGAGTACTACCTCTATGCCTACCACCTAACTGCATCGGGCGAGGTGGTCTCTGACCTTGAGTATAAGGCGTTTAAGACCGCTGCTCTCGATAAGTCGGATGCTACATTCGAGGTTAGTGTCAGCGGTGTCGGCTACCACGAGGCTACAGTAAGCGTTGTGCCCTCATCGGCCAGTGTGACATACTTCGTGAACATTATGAGCGAGGAGCGCTTGGCGGACTTTGGCGAGGGTGCTGAGGCATACGTAAACCACCTCGTAGCATTGCGCGACTACTACCTCGGCATGAACGCCACAACCGAGCAGATGATTGCCAATCTCTGCTTTGCAGGCGAGAAGTCGCTCACGGTGAACGACCTTACGCCAGGTACTAAGCACTATGCCTATGCTATCGGTGTTGATGGCGATTTCTTGCCCAATACCGAGGCCTTTGTCGTTGAGTTCGAGACGCTGGCAGCAGATAGTTCGGAACTCACCTTCGAGGTGGAGATTACTGCTGTGGCTTACGACCATGTTGAGGGCTTTGTTACCCCCTCGAACAACGATGAGAGATATGTCTGCTCTATCCAGACTGCGGAGTCGCTAACGTGGTATGCAAGCGATGAGGAGTTTATGCAGGTGCTCCTCGATGACCTCGAGTGGTGGTATGGTGGCGTGGAGACAGCACTCCACACGGGCGTTACAGACCTTTCAGCCTATGGCGGCCTATACCCAGAGACGGAGTATGTCGTGGTATGCTTCGGCTATGACGGCGCTCCCACAACCGAGCTCTTTACCTTCCCATTTACTACTACCGAGGCTTCGGGTAACCCTGAGGATTTGGTCGTAGAGTTCGATATCGACTATGAGCGCCTCTCGCACAATACTGTCTACGTTACGGCTAAGCCCTCGGTGGGTGCATACTACTTCTTGTCCTATATCAGCACCTTCGACCTCGAGTGCTACGTAGATGAGTACGGCACGGAGGATGCCGCCCTTGTCGCCTTCGCGAACGAGGAGATTGACTATGGTGCAGAGTTCTTCTGGTGCTCACGTGCCGAGTACCTTGCCGATATGGGTGCAAACTTGGGTACTTATACCATGATGTTCAACCAGTTGAGCCCCAACACCGAGTATGTCATCTACGCTGTGGCGGTCGATATTAATAGTGGTGAGGTAGCAAGCAGCAAGGTGTCTGTTAGCGAGGCATTTACTACTTTGGATAAGGTTGTTGGCTCTGCAGCCGTGGAGTTTGAGTTTGGCAACTACTACGATGGTACAGCCCTTGCGGAGCTAGATCCTGAACGCTTCCTTAGCTGCATGGGTTATGTCGTTATGCCATATGCCGTGAAGCCTAATGCTGACGCAATGAACTGGTATACAGGCTTCTTTAGTGGTGATTACACCGAGTGGGGCTGCTCGGATGAGGATATATACGCCGAGCTTATCACCTATGGCTACGAGTGGGAGTCGGATCTCGTGTCGCTTAATCGCGAGAGTGGTGTTGCAGTGTTGCAGTACGACGCAGCATTCACTTTCCTCGGTATTGCAGAGGACTATGAGGGTAACTTTGGTGCTGGCACGTTGGAGGTTGTGACACTCAGCCGCGATGGCGTATCTCCCGCCCAGGAGTTTATCGATAGCCTCGACCAGCAGAGCGTGTTGGCAAAGGCTCAGGCTTCTGCACCCCACAAGGCTAAGCTCCCCGTGATGCGTAAGTAGGGAGCTGAGAGTTGCTATATGTTAGGGAGTTTGCTGCGGCAGACTCCCTCTCTTTTTGAGCAGTACGGCGCGATTTATGTTGGAGAGTGGGGTGGTTTCACTTAACAACGTAAATTATGATAAAGATGATGAAAAATCTGCTGTTGGGCGTGGCGGCCATACTGGGTGGTGTGCACGCCTCAGTCGCCTGTACGGGCATCTCGCTCACAGCTGCCGATGGTAGCTACGTTCAGGCGCGAACTATAGAGTGGGCATACGGAGCACTCAAAAGTGAGTATGTCATAATCCCGCGTGGCGAGGCGCTGCAGTCTTATACACCTACGGGCATGAACGGCATAAAGTTCAAGGCACGCTATGGCGTGGTGGGTCTCGCGGTGGTGGAGAAAGAGTTTATCGCTGAGGGCATAAACGAGGCGGGACTATCAGCGGGCTTGTTCTTCTTTCCGCGCTATGGCAGCTACGAGGCCTATGAGTCTGTGGATAATGTCCGCACGCTTGCCGACCTTCAGGTGGTGCAGTGGATGCTCACACAGTGTGCAACGATAGATGAGGTTATGGAGGCGGTGAAGCGAGTGCGCATCGTGGCGTTGGAGAAGACCGCCGTAGTGCATTGGCGCATAGGCGACCCCACAGGACGTCAGGTGGTTATGGAGATTGTCGACGGCAAGGTAAATTTCTACGAGAACACCGTGGGCGTGATTACCAATGCCCCAGGCTTCGAGTGGCAGGTTACAAATCTCGAGAACTACGTTAACCTTCGCCCAGGTAGTGCGCAGAGCTATAAGCTTGGTGGTGTGACGCTCGAGCCTAATGGAGGTAGTACGGCGATGCATGGTCTGCCAGGCGACTTTACGCCTCCCTCACGCTTTGTGCGTGCCGCCTTCTTCCGCAATACCGCGCCTACACGTGCTACGGGCTTAGATACGGTGCTCGAGGCCTTCCATCTGCTCAACAACTTCGACGTGCCCATAGCCATCGAGAACCCCGCGGAGCACAACCTTCCCAGCGCTACGCAGTGGACCTCAGCGATAGATCTCTCTTCGCGCACGGTCTACTACAAAACGGCGTATAACTCCACCATTCGCTCCATATCGTTGGCGAATATAGACTTTGCACGGGCTAAGTACGCCTCATACCCACTCGATGCGGTGCAGCGAGAGCCGATAGAGGTGTTGTACTAACAAAAATAGAGTGCCGCAGCACTCTATTTTCTTTATCTCTGTAGCTTTAGGTCGCCATCCTTGACCCAGCCTATGCGCCTCATAATGAGGTGGATGATGAGACTTAATATTGCGGGAGCGATGAAGTACATGCCCACGATTTCGGCGATGAGTAGCGCGTGGTCTGTGGTCGAGGACATCGTGTCCCAACAGCCAATAGGGCCTACCAAGCCAGAAGTACCCATGCCAGCACCTGCGGCGTTATTCTTCATTCCGAGGATACACGTAGAGATGGGGCCTAGGATTGCTGATGCGAGGGTGGGTGCGAGCCATACGATGGGCTTGCGTGCGATGTTTCCAATCTGAAGCATCGAGGTGCCGAGACCCTGCGAGATAAGACCGCCCCAACCGTTCTCTCTGAAGCTGATAACGGCAAAACCGACCATCTGTGCACAACAACCTGCCGTTGCAGCACCCGCCGCTAAGCCGCTGATGCCGATAGAGATACACAACGCTGCCGAGCTGATGGGAAGCGTGAGGATGCAACCCACAGAGACCGCCACGATGACACCCATGGCAAAGGGGTTGAGCTCCGTAGCACGGTTTATAAGCTCGCCCAACGACATCACCCACTCGCCAATAGGCACACATACATACTGCGCAACGAGGCCTCCGACCACAATCGTAATGAGTGGCGTGAGGATGATATCTACGGGTGTGCGCTTCGAGATGAGTGAGCCCGCCTCTATGGCCACGATGGTAGCGATATATGCGCCAATGGGGTTGCCACCCACGTCGCCAACACTACCTCCGAGTGTATAGCCCAAAGCACCTACGGCAACTGCAGAGATAGTAACCAGCGGGTCACGCTTTAGACCTAAGGCAATAGCCAAGCCGATAGCGCCACCCACAACGAGGTCGAGCTGTGCTATGGTGGCAATTGGTGCAAGGAAGTCGAGGCCAGGGATTAGGGCTATCTGCTTGATGATAAGTCCGATGATAAGCGAGGCGAAGAGACCCATCGCCATATAGCTCAACGCATCGACCACATAGGTCTTGAACAAACCCTTAATACCCGCACTTTCGGTTTTTGCTGTCTGCTTCATTTTCTTCGTAGTTAACAGTTTTAGTAGTACAAAGTTACACAATTCTCGCTATGTTGTAGCGCTTGGTCTCGCTTTTTTTAGAAAAAAATCGTATATTTGTACCAAACTAAATATGTCCACTATAACACTATGATACGTTACCAAAAACGAGTGCTTAAGAATGGGTTGACGGTGTTGGTTAATCGTGACCGTGCGTCGAAGCTTGCGGCGGTAAACATCCTCTACAAAGTTGGCGCGCGCAACGAGATGACCGACAAGACGGGCTTCGCCCATCTGTTTGAGCACCTGATGTTTCGTGGTACAACCAATGTGCCCGACTTCGATATACCCGTAGTTATGGCTTCGGGCGAGAATAACGCCTTCACGAACAACGACTACACCGACTTCTATATTACTCTACCCAAGGAGAACCTCTCTACGGCGCTATGGCTTGAGAGTGACCGTATGCGTAACCTTAACATTTCGGAGGAGGCATACGAGACCGAGAAGCACGTCGTAATCGAGGAGTTCAAGCAGCGCTACTTGAATCAGCCCTATGGCGATGAGCAGTTGCTGTTGAGGGAGTTGTGCTACAGGGTACACCCATATCGCTGGTCGGCTATCGGCATCTCGCCAGAGCATATCGAGCGTGCTACATTGGATGATGTGCGTGCCTTCTACGACTTGCACTACCGCCCCTCGCGTGCTATACTATCCATCTCTGCTGACCTCGATGAGGAGTATATGCTCGACATGGCGGAGGAGTACTTCGCCGATATCGAGGATCTGGGTGGTGATATTCCCGCTGTGCCCGTAGAGCCTGAGCAGACGGAGCCACGCCGCTTGGTTGTAGAGCGCGATGTTCCCGCAACGGATATAACCATCGCCTTCCATATGGGCGACCGCCTCTCGCGCGATTTCTTCTTGGGTGACCTCGCCTCGGATTTGTTGGCGGGTGGTGAGTCCTCGCGCCTAATAAACCATCTGGTTAAGGAGCGTGGTCTCTTCTCGAGCGTTAACGCCTACATCTTGGGTAGCCTCGATGCGGGTCTCTTCATAATTAAGGGTCGCCTTATGCCCGAGACTTCGGAGGAGGTGGCAGAGGAGGCTTTGTGGGGTGAGTTGCGCGAACTTATGGAGGGCAATGTCTCTGACTACGAGATGGATAAGGTAAAGAATAAGTTCGAGGCAAATATGCTCATGGGCGAGATAAACGTGATGAACAAGGCGATGAATCTCGGCTTCTACTCGATGATTGGAGACCTCGAACTCCTCAATACCGAGGCAGATATATACCGTTCGCTGAGCCGCGAGGAGCTTATGTCGTTTGCGCGTCGTTGCTTCAGTGCGAACAATTCGTCAACCCTAATCTACCGTGCAAAATGATACAGCAACCCGATATAATAATGCCCCGCAGTGTGGATATGCCACATGCGGAGTGCCACACAACGGCTAATGGCGTAAGGATATACACGCTTAAGAGTGATGACTTCGAGGTTGTGCGCTTCAGCCTTGTCTTTCGTGCTGGCACCTCGGTGCAGGCTAAGCCCTTTGTGGCATCTACGACGCTCAATATGTTGGGCGAGGGTAGTGCAAATATGTCGGCACAGCAGATTGCCGATGAATTGGACTTCTATGGGTCATACTACGACGTGAACATCGACCGCGACTATACCTACGTGTCGTTCTGCTCGCTCTCGAAGTTCTTCGCGCCTACGGTTGGTGTTGCTAACGAGATTATACTGCGTCCTACGTTCCCTGAGCGTGAGCTTGGCGTCTACTGCCAAAAGCGTAAGCAGAGCCTTAAGATTGAGCGCGCTAAGATTGAGGTAGCATCGCGTGAGTTGTTTGCCAAGGCGCTATTCGGTGCTAACCACCCCTACGGCATCTCTGCCTCGGAGGAGCGCTACGATGACATTACGCGCGAGGATATCGTGGCACACTACCGCCGTCTATATACTGCCGATAACTGCTTCGTGGTGTGCAGCGGCCGTATAGATGAGGAGGTTATGAGCGCTATCGAGGCCCTCGTTGCAGCGCTACCACGTGGTGAGCGCCCTGAGTGTGACTTCCCCGCTTGCGAGACCCAGTATAGACTACACGCCGAGCGTGAGGAGGCATTGCAGGCATCTATACGCATTGGTCGTCTGCTCTTTACGCGTAACCACCCCGACTTTGTTGGTATGCAAGTTGTTGCGGCAATCCTCGGTGGCTACTTCGGCTCGCGCCTTATGCAGAACTTGCGTGAGCAGCATGGCTACACTTATGGTGTCTCGGCTGCGATGATAAACTTTGAGAAGGAGGGCTACCTTGCCATCGCTACACAGGTGGCGGCGGAGCACAAGGAGGATGCCCTCGGCGAGATATATGCCGAGATAGAGCGCTTGCGTGAGGAGCTCGTCGATGAAGAGGAGTTGCAGATGGTCAAGAACGTGATGATTGGCGAGGTGTTACGCATCCTCGACGGCCCCTTCGGCATTGCCGACGTGACGATTGAGAACATCATGTGTGGCGCAGATAATAGCGCTACGGAGCAGTGCGTGGCTACGATAGCCAATATTACCGCCGAGGAGGTGCGAGACCTTGCGCGTAAGTACCTCGAGCGTGATAAGATTGTAGAGGTAGTAATGGGGTAGTGGGCTATGGTAAGACCTGAGATTGTAGAGTATGTGGAGCGCGAGATTTTGCCGCGCTATGATGGCTTCGATGCTGCACACCGCCGTGACCATGCTGACGTGGTAGTAAGCCGTAGCATCGCACTTGCCGAGAGGCTGGGTGCAGATGTCGAGATGGCATATGTCATTGCCGCCTACCACGATACAGGTCTTGCTGTGGGTCGCGATGTCCACCATACGGAGTCGAAACGTATATTGCTTGAAGATAAGGAGTTGAAGCGTTGGTTTACGGCCGAGGATATAGCCACTATGGGCGATGCTGTTGAGGACCATCGTGCCTCGTCGAAGCAGCCACCACGCACCATCTATGGTCGTATCGTAGCCGAGGCTGACCGCCTTATCGTGCCACACTCCATCATTCGTCGCACCATACAATTTACGCTCACACACCACCCCGACCTCGATATCGAGGAGGGCTACGAGCGCCTACTGGAGCATATGCGCGAGAAGTATGACTATGGTGGCTACCTGAGGCTCTGGATTGAGGAGTCGGACAACGCTCAGCGCCTCGAGGAGCTACGCAAGATAATAGCCGACAAACCCACCCTCCGCAGACTCTACGAGGAGATATACGCTGAGGAGACAGCACAATGCAAGTAGTCTATGAAGCCATACAAGATTGATACTACGGAGCATATCGAGGTGGATATGCTTGGCGAGATAAGGGCGGGATTTCCCTCGCCCGCAGATGAAGAGCCACACGAGAAACTTGACCTCGTGCGCCTACTTGTGCGCCACCCAGCCTCAACATTCTTTTTTCGCGTGGGTGGTACATCGATGGTCGATGCCGATATGGATGAGGGCGATATAATCATCGTAGACCGCGCCATAGAGCCCTACAACGGCTGCTCTGCGGTCTGCTACATCGACGGTGAGTTCACCGTCAAGCGCATAGAGCGCCATGCTGACCACACGCTTCTTATCGCTGCCAACCCCAAGTTTAAGCCCCTGCGCATCACTCCCGACAACAATTTTACCATCTGGGGCGTGGTGACCTACGTCATAAAGAGAGCGTAGAGGGACTTAAGAAGGGTTTAAGAGAGTTCTAAAGGGGTCAGAGGGGAGTCTTCCTTTTGACCCTTTTTAACATTTTAGCCCCTTGTTCGCTACAACTTCTTTCTCTTTTATATATTTATTAGCGCACCCATCATGGCGACACCGCCAAAATGTAATGATTTTAGGTAGTCGACTTTATCGGGTGTAACCCCTCCAAGGGCAATAACCTTGTTGTCAATTATACCATCATTCGAAGCCATGAGT
>JAFZGE010000072.1 GCA_017555545.1 Alistipes sp. | reverse complement strand
GATAGCGTCGAACTCACGTGCGTAGTTACATGCGAAGTAAACCTCTGTGAGTGCGTTATCGGGGTTGGGGTTCTTGATGTTGAATGTAACCATGTAAGGATCGTCGCTCTTTACGGGAGTTACAACAACCTCAGGCTTTGGAAGTGTTACCTCGGGCAAAGTGAATGTGTATGTGTCGAAGCTCTGCTTTTTACCCTCGTTGTCGCCAAGACCTGCAACCAACACGCGGATAGTCTGACCTGACATGCCCTTAGTATCTACGAACCAGTCAGTGAGCCAAAGCTCAGAGTCGACATATGCCATCTGGATACCGAAGCTCATCATAGCGAAGTATGAGCCGGTGAACCAACGCAAGTAGTCCTCGTTGTTCTCGATAAGAGGAAGGATCTGTGTCTCGTACTCAGACTCTGTACATACCAAGATGCAGTACTGGATGATGTCATCAGTAGGCTTGAATGAGATACAAGCGTCGATAGGAGTGATTTCAGTAGCCTTGATAGTTACGCCCTCAACGATCTCAGGCTCGAGAGTCTCGATCAATACACGCTCGTAGTAGCCAGTCCAGTACTTCTCTGAGTCGTACTCATCGCTATCGAGCTCTGCATACCAACGTGCCCAGTCGTACTGAGGGTTGTAGTAACCCTTAGCCCAACCTGCGGGGTACCACCAGATTGAGTACTCCATGTATGAGTCATCGTATACGGTCATAACCTCACCGTCTACGATTACGATACGCTCCTCGGGGTTCTCCATGAGTGCATACTCACCAACAAGGAGGTAGCCAGGCTCGCCTGGAACCTTAGGATCGGCGAATGTTGCAGATGCAAGGTTGCCAGCATCATCGTAGATAAGGTTGCCATCCTGGTCACGCTCTGTGCTGTGGTACTCATCATAGATAATGAGCTTGTCAGTAGTGGTGTACTGCTGAGCGTTGTAGAGCAACATATCGAGCTCCATAGAACCCTGCTGCTTAGCGTAGTTGTACATAGGCATAGAGCTTGTAGAGTAACGCAAAGCGTTGCCCTTAGCCTTTACATCATCAGGAATCTGGAGGTATACTGAGAAACCATCATACATGCGGTCAACAACGTTGATGACGTTGTCGCCATAGCTTGTTGTGGTGAACTCTACGCGCTTAACCTCCTCATAAATAGAGTCATCTGCAAGACGGAATGCGAAGAAGAGAGTGTAAGTAGTACCTGCCTCACAACCTGTGATTGTGATCTCGCTAGTTGTAACTACATCTGTATTCTCAATCTTAGTCTTGAACTCATCGCCCTGAAGGATCGCTGTTGCAGCGAGCTCAGTGTCGCGCTTAACGTATGCGAACTCCTTTACGTTCTGAGTTGTTACGTTGATAGTTGCGCCATTGGCCATGATCTGGTCAACTGCAACCTCCACCTTAGTCTCAGCCTTCTGGATAGGCTCGGGCTCGGGTGTACATGCACTTACTGCCAAACCAAGCACGAGTGCGAGGGTTGCGAGCAAGTAGTTTGAAAAGTTTTTCATAGTTAATAAATATGGTTTTAATGTGTATTTATATCTTTCTCTTTCATTGTGTTAAGCTTGCAAATATACAAATAATTCTGTAAATCATGCACTTCTGCGAATATAAAGTTGCATAT